>JAYWAV010000387.1:0-9159 GCA_043782015.1 Rhodoferax sp.
CCATCCATTAGCAACATGGCGACGAAAAAAGTAAAAGCTTTAACATCGACTAGAAAATCCGAAGGCATGCGCGAAACCATCATTCGCGCTGCAACGGAAATCATCAATTCCAAAAGCTATGCGCTTGCGACGTTGACCGGCATCGCGGCCACGCTGGATATGCGCGACGCTGCGCTGTACCACTACTTCCCGAACAAGCAGGCGCTGGCCTATGCCTGCCACCGCTCTTCACTGGAGCGCTTCGAGCGGCTGTTGCACAAGTCCGATGAGGCAGGGGGAACCGGCGAAGAGAAGCTGCGGCATCTGATCCGCCACATGCTGGCGGACTCTGCGCAAAACGGCCCCCAGCTCTATTTCGGCGACCTCTCTTACCTCGAATCAGCGCAACGCAAATCCGTTACCGATTGGGCGAACCGGCTCAAGTCCCTGTTGATCCGCTTTCTGAAAGAAGGCATGGCCGACGGCTCCATCGTGCAGTGCGAGCCGGAGCTGGTGATGGAGCTGTTGCTCGGTATGCTGATCTGGATGGCCAAGTGGGCGCCCTCGGTGCAGGGTCTCACGGTGGACCGGATGATGAACGCGATTGACGCGCTGGTGTTCCGAGGCCTGGAGCGCGGACACACCGTCTCCGCCAAAACGCACCCACACAAGCACTGAAGGCCCGAACGACGGGCACTTCGCACCTCCAAGCAACTTCTCCCCCAACAGTCCGGAGCTTCACGCCTGGGCTGCTGGATGACTACAGCCTTTTTTTGAAAGAAGACACAACATGACAGTAGAACATTTCGATGTAGTCATCATCGGCGCGGGCCTCTCGGGCATAGGCGCGGGCTACGCAGTGCAAACCCAGTGCAAAGGAAAGCGCTACGCGATCCTCGAAGGACGCGACACCATCGGCGGCACCTGGGATTTGTTCCGATACCCGGGCGTCCGGTCCGATACTGACATGTACACCCTGGGCTATGCATTCAAGCCGTGGACCAAACCGTATTCGATGGCCGACGGCGCTTCCATCCTGCAGTACGTGCGCGACACAGCGCACGAATTTGGCATCGACCAAAACATCCGCTTCCAGCACCAGGTGCGTAGCGCAGCGTGGTCCAGCGACAAAGCACGCTGGACCGTGGAGGCCGAAGTCGGCCCCGACAGAGCGCTGGTGACCTACACCTGCAGTTTCCTGTACTTGTGCAGTGGCTATTACGACTACGCAGAAGGCTTCGCACCGCAGTGGCCGGGTCAAGGTGAATTCGGCGGGCAGGTCGTGCACCCACAGTTCTGGCCGCAGTCACTGGACTACGCAGGAAAACAGGTGGTGGTGGTGGGCAGCGGTGCGACGGCCATCACGCTGGTCCCATCGATGGCCGACAAGGCAGCGCACGTGACGCTGCTGCAGCGCTCACCCAGCTATGTGCTCTCGCTACCCAGCAGCGACGGCATCGCCAACACATTGCGCCGCTGGTTGCCGCCCAAGCTGGCGCACAAACTGGTGCGGGCCAAAAATGTAGCTTTCGGAATGTTGTTCTACACCGTCTGTAGACGTAGACCTGAGTTCGCGAAGAAGGTGTTCCGCGGCGCACTGGCCAAACAGTTGCCCGCAGATTTCGACGTCAAGACCCACTTCAAACCGCGCTACGACCCGTGGGACGAACGCGTCTGCTTTGTGCGCGATGGCGATATGTTCGCGGCCATCTCGGCCGGTCGCGCGTCGATGGAAACCGATTCCATTGACCACTTCACCCACGATGGCGTGGTGTTGACTTCGGGCAAGACCATCAAAGCCGACATTGTCGTCACCGCGACGGGCCTGAAACTCAAGACATGCGCCGGCATGCGCTTCACGGTCGACGGCACGGCGGTCGATCTGGGGAAGACTTTTGCCTACCAGGGGATGATGTTGAGCGGCGTGCCGAACATGGCGTTTTGCGTGGGCTACACCAACGCCTCGTGGACACTTCGCGCCGATCTCGCCTCCCGCTATGTCACTCGCCTGATCAATTACATGGCACGCACCCAACAACCAATCTGCCTACCCACCTGCGACGCAAGCACGATGACACCGGAGCCGCTGATTGGCCTGCGCTCGGGCTACGTGTTGCGCGCGGTTGAGAGCTTTCCGAAACAAGGCGCGCTCGCCCCATGGCGCATGGCACAAAACTACCTCGCCGATCTCTTTAACTTGCGCTGGCGCCGAGTGACCCATGAAAACCTGGTTTTCAGCCGCGCAAAGGATGCATCATGAATATCCAGCAGTCAGACAGTTTCAAAGTGGGTGGCCGCCAGGCGGCCTATGTCCTCATCATCTGTTCGCTGTTGCGGGCGATCAGCTACGCCGACTGGCAGGTGATGTCGGTGGTGATGGAACCGATGAAGCACGACCTGGGGTTGACCGACGCACAAGCGGGCCTCGCCGGTAGCGCGTTCTTTCTGGGCATCATTGTTTTCACGCTGCCAGTTGCGCAGTTGGTGGATGTGTGGAGTCGTGCCAAGATGATTGGCCTGATGGCGGTAGGCTGGAGCATCTTCACGCTAGGCACCGGCTTTGTCGGTGGACTTGCATCCCTAATAGCAATGCGCTTGGGTGTGGGTATTGGTGAGGCCGGTTTTGGCCCCGGTGGCACTGCGCTGGTTTCGGCTTCGTACCCGAAAGCCAAGCAAGGGCAAAAGCTGGGCATCTTCAACGTCTTCATCACGGTGGGGGTGATCGTTGGCGTCGTTGCTGGCGGATATTTGTCGGCCAATCACGGCGGGTGGCGCACGCCGTTTCTGGTGTTCGGCATTCCCGGAATCATTTTGGGATTGCTCGCGTTCTTCATGCAGGACTACCGGCTGGTGGAAGCCGATGGCTCCGCGGTAGTGCACCAGTCGCTGCTTGTCAATCTGAAACAACTGCTGAAGATCCGCACGCTGCGCTGGTTGTATCTGGGCCTGGGCATGTATGCGGTGTTGCAAATCTCTGTGGGCACCTGGTTGCCCTCGCTGCTGATTCGCGCCTATGGCATCAAGGAAGACAAAGCGGGTTTGGTGATGGGTGCAGTCACGCTCATCGGCCTTGCCGGGCCCATCCTGGGCGGCTATCTGTCCGACAAGTGGCAGCAAAAATATGCGGGTGGTCGTATGCGCCTTGCTGCCATCACGATTGCCATTGCATCGGTCTTCGTCTGGCTGGTACTGCTTGCGGCATTCGATCTAGACAACAAACCGCTGATGTTTTTTTGCGCGGCGATGATGCCCTTGCACAGCATCTTTGTGGGCATGGCCTTGCCGGCCGTAGCGGCAACCTCGCAAGAGGTCGTACCGGCGAAGCTGAAGGGCTTGTCGTGGGGCGCGGCGACCATGGCGCTCTATTTGCTGGGTGGTGCCTGGGGGCCGTTGCTGGTGGGGGCTGTGTCTGACAGTTTCGGCGGTGGTTATGAAGGTCTGTCTATCGGGCTGGCGATCACCAGCGCGTTTGGACTCGTTGCGTCGTGGGCCTGGTTCATCACCGCGAGCCATGTCGAAGCGGATACCAAGGCTGTGGAGGCGAGCGCGTCATGAAGGCCGTCGTCTGCCAAAGCGGCCAGCTCTTTGTCGTCGACCGCGCCGAGCCCCGGCCGGGGCCTGGTCAAGTTTTGCTGAAAGTATTGCGCTGCGGAATCTGTGGCTCCGACCTGCATATCCGCCAGCATTGCGACGAATGGGGCGCGCTGATGGCGCGCAGTGGCTACACGTCTTTAACGCGTGCCGATCAACAAGTAGTCTTCGGCCACGAGTTCAGCGGCGAAGTGCTGGAATATGGACCAGACTGCAAGCGCTCTGCCAAACCAGGAACGCAAGTGGTCGCGTCGCCCGCGCTACGGGTTGGCAACGAGATCGACATGATTGGCCTCTCTGCGCGCATCGATGGGGCTTACGCCGAGCGCGTGGTGGTGCAGGAGACATCGATGCTTCCGGTCCCCAACGGCTTGCCGCCCGACCTTGCCGCCCTCACCGAACCCATGGCCGTCGGCTTGCACGCCATCAACCGCGGCGATGTCAAACGCAGCGATGTGGCCGTTGTGATCGGCTGTGGCCCTGTGGGCCTGGCGATCATCTGCCTGCTGAAAGCACGCGGGGTGAAAACCATCATCGCCAGCGATTTCTCACCCGGCCGCCGTCGGCTTGCGAGCCAGTGTGGCGCGCATGTGGTGGTCGACCCGGCCATCGACTCGCCTTACGCCAACTGGGGCCAATATGGTTTCATCCAGGACGTGCCAGCCACGCTGGAGTTGATGGTGAGTTCGCGCGAAAAGCTGGACCGGCTACCGATACCATGGTGGCACGCATGGCGGCTGGCTGAGTGGGTGGTGGGCGATCCCAAAGGGCCGGTAGTCTTCGAATGCGTGGGTGCGCCGGGCGTGCTGCAGAACATCATTGAAGGCGTACCGCAGTTTGCCCGCATCGTCGTCGTCGGCGTGTGCATGCAAAGCGATCGCATCGAAAACGCAGTCGCCATCAACAAGGCGCTGCAAATACGTTTCAGCGCAGGCTATTCACCGCTGGAGTTTCGCGACACGCTGCATGCGATGGCCTACGGAAAAGTCGATGCTGCGCCGCTGATTACAGGCGAGGTGGGGCTTGATGGTGTGGACGCTGCGTTTACCGCGCTGGGCGACCCGGAAACCCATGCCAAGATTCTGATCAACCCGCAAAGTACCAGCCACCAATTAATTGGATGACCGCTTTGAAATTTAGGTAAAAATGCCTGCAACGCCCGCCAATCAAGCGTAAGCAGCTATGTAAAATATAGCAACACAGACTGTGGGAGTAGCCAGCCTCGCCAGAGAAACCACTGGCGTCTGCGCGCTCCGCCGCACTGTCATTCGATTTCCTGCTGGGCTGGCGCCTGGATCGGGATCGTCACCGTGAACGTGCTGCCTGCACCTGGTTCGCTGTGCAGACTGATACTGCCGCCGAGCACTCCAGTGACAATGTTATGCGCGATGTGAAGTCCCAGGCCCGAGCCGCCCTGGCCGAGTCGGGTTGTAAAAAAGGGGTCAAAAACCCGCTTTTGCAGTTCGCTCGGAATTCCCTGGCCGGCATCACTGACCTCTATGGAGACAACCCCGGACTCCAGCGCCTGGGCTTTGATGGAAATAAGACCCGGCGCGTCTCCTGCAAAGGCGTGGACGATCGCGTTGTCAATCAGATTGGTCAGGACTTGCCCCAAAGGCCCCGGGTAGCTGTCAAAGCGCAAATTGCTGTCCACGCTGCTTTCCAGCTTGCACCCCGATTTGCGCACCGCCGGCGACATGGACAGCAAAATTTCAGACGCTAACGTGTCAAGTAGAAACTGCCTTCGTTGTGAACTGGTTCTATCTACAGCAACCTGCTTGAAGCTGGAGACCAATCCTGCTGCACGTTCCAGATTGCGCAACAAGACTTCTGCAGCCAGGTGGGTGTCGCCTACAAACGCGTCCAGTTCGGAGCGCCGCAGGCCCCTGTCCAACGACTCCCTGAATTTTTCGACAAGGTGTTCCAGGGACGACGCCATGGTCACGCTATTGCCGATGGGCGTGTTGAGTTCATGCGCCACCCCCGCAACCAACGCACCCAGAGCAGCCAGTTTTTCGGATTGCACCAGATGGTCTTTGGCCTGCTCGAGCGTCCCAAGTGCCAGTGTCAGCTTCTCGTTTGCTGTTTGCAATCGCCCCTCGGCATTCTTGATCGCGGTAATGTCGAATGCCAGCACATAGATTCCATGGATATCGCCATTGGATGCCCGGTCCGGGATGTAATGGACTTGGTGCACAAACTGGGACGCGTCATCGCGTACTGTCACGCGGTCGATCTGCGTCTCCGTCCCCTGCAATGCCATATCCATCGGTGCTCTGATGCTGGCCAGATATTTGTCGCCAAATATCTCTTCCGCCGTGTGGTTGAGGACCTTGTCATGGTCTCTGCCAAACCACTCCAGATAGCCCCGGTTGGCAAAGCGACAGCGCAAGTTCACATCCCAATACACCATGATGCCCGGCACTGCATCCGTAATATTTTTGTTAAAACGAACTGCGGCCTCCAGCTCTCTTGTGCGCTCAGCCACCAACTCTTCAAGGTGTTGACGATGCTGCTGTAGCTCTGCTTCGGCACGCTTGCGCTCAGTGATCTCGGTACCGGAAGGAATCAGGAACTCTACATTTCCGTCCTCGCCCAGCAACGGCTGCATGCTGCAATCCAGCGTAATGAAGTGACCCTCACCCACCCGCACCTCCATGTCAAAACGTGAAGGGATTCCCTGTGCACCCAGGGTGATGGAGTCTCGGACCTTCTTCATCGATTCGGGGGAGTAGGAGAACCAGTAGGTTTCTTCAAATGGCTTGCCCAGAACATCCTCATACCGTTGGTTGGCCGCTTCAAGCGCCGGGCGATTGACCTCTACAAAGGTCCCATCCGGATTGAGCAGGCCTACAAAAATGGAGGGGCCCAAGCCATCAATCAATGCGCGCAGGCGTTGGGCGCTCTTTTGCGCTTTTTCCTCGGCTTGTCTGCGCTCTGTGACGTCGATACGCACACCCATCATGCGGGTGGGCTTGCCCATTGCGTCGCGCTGGAGCACTTGTCCAGTGACCACAACCCAACGGTACGTGCCGTTCCCGTGCAGCATGCGGGTTTCATAGTGGTACGGTATGTCGTGTCCGGCCAGCACCCCATTGATGGTCTGCGTCACTGTTGGCCGGTCATCCGGATGGAGCCGCTCCAGCCACCGTTGGCGATCGCCGAATCCTTCGTTAGGGTCATAGCCCAGCATGGAAAAATAGGTAGGCGACGCATACCATTGCTCCGCATGGCTCGCGTCCCAGTCCCATACGCCAATGAGCGCGGCATCGATCGCCAAGGAGAAACGCCGCGCGATCTGGTTAACCCGTTGCTCGGCGCGGACGTTCTCGTTCCAGGAACGCTGGAGAAATGTCGTCAACAGCAGGATACATACCGCAGCGGCTCCCCAGACCGCCACTGCAACGGTCGCCAGCTGGCCCCATGGCTTGAGAACTTCTGCGCGTGCCTGCCCCACAATGACCAACAGTTCGGGCTGGCTTGACAGCGTGCGGTAGGCATACAGACGCTCCTGACCGTCGATGGGGCTGACGTCTTCAAATGTCCCATTTGGGGACGCGGACAAGTAGCGACTGAACACCGGGGCGCCGGGAAAGGTCTTGCCCATGCTCTTGTCGTCTGTCGGGCTGCGCATCATCATGGTTCCGTCCCGCCCAAACAGGGCCACAGATGCCCCATCACCCAGATTGACGGTGCTCCACAGACGCTGAAAATACGGAGGCTCCACGGCAGCCACGATCACGTTCACTCCTGTACCCGCAAGGTTCGGTACCGGCCGCGCAGCGCTGACCAGCCAGGTACCGGTGGTGCGGCTGCGCACCGGAGTGCCCAGATAGAAGCCGGTTTGTGGTTGCTGTTGGTAGATCTGAAAGTAGGCACGGTCCGACAGGTTGACCCCGATGTTGCCCATATCGGTGTCATAGACAATGCGGCCGGATGCATCCAGCACCCAGATCGCACGCAAGAACGGCAGGCTACCCAGTTGCTCGCGCAAGCTTGCACGCGCCAACTGCTCTGTCAGCTTGCCATCTGCCTTGAGTTGTTGCAGGCCGCTAATGGCCAACTGCAATTGCAGGTCTACCGTCTGCAGGGTTCGGGACGTCTGTTCTTCAATCACCTGCCCCAACGAGCGGGTCAGGCGCAACCCATCATCGACCGCCTGTGTGCGCAAGTGTACGAGCGCCAGCACCATCAAGGCGCCCGAGAGCCCGATGATGCCCAGCGCCCACCACCACAGCATCCCACTGGCGCGGCGGATGAACGGGGCATTCTGCTCGGCAGGCTCACGGGTAGGCATGATTCGACGTACGACCGGGTTGATGCGTTGAAGGCCAATGGTTCTTCGCGGAGACCCCTGGCGCTGCAACCTGTGTTGGCTGGCGTTTGAATCCTATCCAGAAAATTTCATTTTGTCCCGTCGGCTGTGCGGATAACATACGGCCATGATGACCATCTCCATATTTTTCGTGGCAGTGGCACTCGCGGTGGCGGCCATACCAGGCCGAACACAAGAGACCCCTGGGCAGTCCATCAACGACCGCAATTTGTATGCGGATGTGATCGATATTGCCCCTTGGGGCCGCATGGGCAACGACGGCCGTCCGGCGGGCGTTTATGCGAGAGTATTTAAACGCCTGTCCGATATCAGCGGCTGCGCATTCGAGCAGCGTCTCACCCCCATCCCGCGCGCAGTGAACCAGGTGATCCGCGATGCTGCCCACGCAACAATCATGCTGGACCGCGCCGATCTGAACACCAACGCGATCGAATTAGGCGAAGTCACCCGATTGCGTATCGAAGTGTGGCTACCCAAAGGCAGCAAACTGCGCACACTGGACGACCTGGCCAGTAAAAAAGTAGGGGTGCTTCGCGGGCCTGTGTATCACGAAGCTTTTGACCGGGACACGCGTATCTTGAAGTACCCGGTTACCAGCCCGCTCAATCAGCTGGAGATGTTGAGCAAAGGACGTCTGGATGCAGCCATCGGTGTGCACGAAAATTTTCTGGCGGCGATCTCTGAAATGCATGTCGGTGTCGATGCGTTTGCGCCCCCTATCGTGCTGGAGCCCCGGATCGTGAAACTTTGGGTGGCGCCTTCGATGCGCAGCCATAGTTGCACCCCCCGGCTTGCCAAGGCGTTGGCCGACATGCGCCGCAGTGGCGAGATGGATCGTCTGGTGGCTGAGGCGATTCCCGCCAACACGGGCTACGCCAAGCCCGCGAGATAGGCTTCCAGTGTCTGCGCGCCCCAAAACCTCAAGGCCGCAGGCCTGGGTGCCAGCCCGCTTGGTAGCGGACTGCTGATCAGCGCAAGCCTGCACTGATGTCGCTCGTTTACAGCTTCCCCGCCTGCTCCTGCAACCCGGCTGCATCCCAACCGCCGCCCAGCGCCTTGTACAGGCCGATCACAGCAACCAGTTGGGTGCGACGCGCATCGATCAAGCTGGATTCAGCTTGCGCCAGATCACGCTGCGCGTTGAGTACTTCCAGATAGCTGGAGTAGCCCGACTTGTAGCGCAACTCTGCCAGGCGCAGGGTCTCACGCAGAGCGGTGATGCGCAACGCGGTCGTGGTGGCGATGTCGCGGCC
>JAYWAV010000388.1:0-3312 GCA_043782015.1 Rhodoferax sp.
CGCTTCGGTCGCGTGCTTCAGGCCTTCCGCGCCCATCATGCGGCAGTACATCCAGCTGATTGGCAACACGGCTGCGTTGCCCAGTGGGGCTGCGCTGACCGCGCCCACTTTGTGTTCCCGTTCGCCCTGAGCTTGTCGAAGCCCTTCGACAAGCTCAGGGCGAACGGAGGTTGGAGTTGCTGCATCACCAGTGGCATGACCGGGCAGGAACGGCACCAAATCTTCCACTACGCAGACAGGACCGACACCAGGGCCGCCACCGCCGTGCGGGATGCAGAAGGTCTTGTGCAGGTTCAGGTGGCTCACATCGCCGCCAAACTCGCCGGGCGCAGCCACGCCCACCAGCGCGTTCATGTTCGCACCGTCCACGTATACGCGCCCGCCGTGCTTGTGCACCAGGGCGCACAGCTCCTTCACGGATGTTTCAAACACGCCGTGCGTGCTGGGGTAGGTGATCATGATCGCAGCCAGGTTCGCGCTGTGCTGTTCGCACTTGGCTTGCAGGTCGGCCATGTCCACGTTGCCCATGTCGTCGCACTTGGTAACAACAACGGTCATGCCCACCATCTGCGCGCTGGCCGGGTTGGTGCCGTGCGCACTGCTGGGGATCAGGCAAATTTTGCGGTGCGCCTCATTGCGCGACGCGTGCCAGCCCTTGATGGCCAGCAGGCCCGCGTACTCGCCCTGGCTGCCCGCGTTGGGTTGCAGGCTGATGCCCGCGTAGCCGGTGGCGGCGCACAGCCAGGCGCGCAACTGCTTGTCCAGCTCGGTATAGCCCAGGCGCTGGTCGGCCGGTGCAAACGGATGGATGTTCGCAAACTCGGGCCAGGTGACCGGGATCATCTCGCTGGTCGCGTTCAGCTTCATCGTGCACGAGCCCAGCGGGATCATGCTGCGGTCCAGCGCCAGATCCTTGTCGGACAGCATGCGGATGTAGCGCAACATGCCGGTCTCGGAGTGGAAGGTGTTGAACACCGGGTGCGTCATGAACTTCGATGTACGGCGCAGCGCGGCGGGGATCATGGGCTGGATGTCCGCGTCGAAGAGTTTGCGCAACTCCGTTCGGGTAAACGTTCCCCCTGAGCCTGTTGAAGGGCTCGCGCTGGCTTCGACAAGCTCAGACCGAACGGAGGAGGGTGTGAAAATATCCCACAGCAATTCCACGTCGTCGCGCGTGGTCGTTTCGTCCAGCGACAGCAGGATGTATTCATCCCAGGCGATTTGCACGTTAGCGCCCATGGATACTGCGCGGGCCGCTATCTCTTTGGTAGCACTTCCCGTCTTGATGGACAGTGTGTCGAATGCGCTGAGCAGGGTATCGCGGTGGCTCATCGTGTAGCCCATCGCCTGCAAGCCCTTGGCCACGATGGCAGTCAGCGTGGCCACACGGGTGGCGATGCGGCTCAGGCCTTCAGGGCCGTGGTACACCGCGTACATGCTGGCAATAACTGCGGGCAGCACCTGCGCGGTACAGATGTTGGAGGTGGCCTTTTCGCGGCGTATATGTTGTTCACGCGTTTGCAGCGCCAGGCGGTAGGCCGGGTTGCCGTGCGTGTCGATGCTGACGCCGACCAGGCGGCCAGGCATGGAGCGCTTGTATTCATCGCGACAGGCCATGTAGGCGGCGTGCGGACCGCCGTTGCACAGCGGCATGCCGAAGCGCTGCGTCGTGCCGACCACAATGTCTGCGCCCATTTCGCCCGGCGATTTCAGCAGGGTCAGCGCCAGCAGATCGGCAGCCAGGATAAAGGCCGCGTTCTTCGCGTGCACCTTGGCCACTTCATCGCTGAAGTCACCAATTGCGCCGCTGGTGGTGGGGTACTGGTCCATCACCGCGAAGTAGTCGCGGTTGGCGATCCAGTCGTTCCACTGGTCGCTGTCCATCGCCACCAACACGTCAATGTCCAGCGGTTCGGCGCGGGTTTTGATCACTTCAATGGTTTGCGGATGGCAGTCGCCGCTGACGATGAATACATTGCCCTTGGCTTTGACAGAGCGCTTGGCCAGCGTCATCGCTTCGGCGGCGGCTGTCGCTTCGTCCAGCATCGACGCGTTGGCAATTGGCATGCCGGTCAGGTCGCAGACCATGGTCTGGAAGTTCACCAGCGCTTCCATCCGACCTTGCGAAATCTCGGCCTGGTAGGGCGTGTAGGCGGTGTACCAGGCGGGGTTTTCCAGGATATTGCGCAGGATTACGCCAGGTGTGTGCGTGCCGTAGTAGCCCTGGCCGATAAAGCTTTTGAGCACCTTGTTCTTCGCGGCCATCGCCTTCAGCTCGGCCAGCGCTGCCGCTTCAGTGATTGCGTCGGGGATGTCCATTTTTGTTATGCGCGCAATCGAGCGCGGCACGATGCTGTCGATCAGCGCGCGGCGCGACGTCTCGCCAATGGCCTTGAGCATCAGCGCTTCGTCTGCGGCAGAAATGCCGATATGGCGTGCGACAAACTCGCTGGCGTTTTCGAGTTGTTTCAGAGTGGGGGTAGTAGACATGGCGGCAAGCTATCAAACCGTTCGCCCTGAGCCTGTCGAAGGGCTAGCGAAACAGTGAGAGGGAAGGGCGTCGATCCTTCGACAGGCTCAGGATGAACGGATCGCGACCCAAACGTTGGTTTTTTTATGTAGCAGCAGCGAAGCTGGTGTAGCTGGTTTCGTCCATCAGTTCGTCCAGCTCGGAAGCGTTGGAGAACTTCACTTTGAAGAACCAGCCGGTGCCCAGCGGGTCGCTGTTCGCCAGCGACGGGTCGGCGCGCAGCGCTTCGTTCACTTCGGTGATCTCGCCGGTCACCGGCATGTACACGTCGGCGGCAGCCTTCACGGACTCGACCACGCCAGCGATGTCCTTGGCGTTGAAGGTGGTGCCCACGGCAGGCAGGTCTACAAACACCACATCGCCCAGCGCGTCTTGTGCGTGGACGGTAATGCCGACCACCGCAGTGTCGCCGTCAATCTTGAGCCACTCGTGGTCGGGTGTGTACTTGGTTGTCATGGTGTGCGCTCCTGAAAAGTGAAGAGTAAAGAAATTAACCGCGGAAATAATTGGCGGGGACGAACGGCATCGCGCTTACCAGCATAGGCACCGGCTTGCCGCGCACGATGGCGACGACCTGCGTGCCTAGCGCGCTGAAAGCGGCGTCCACGTAGCCCATCGCCACGCATTTGTCGATGGTCGGGCCCAGCAGACCGCTGGTGACTTCGCCGATTTTGTTGCCTTGGCCGTCTTGCAGCGCGGTGTGGTCGCGCACCGGGATACGTTCCTGTGCAATCAGTCCCACTCGCTTTCGAGTGCCATTTGGGGCTGCAGCGCCCGTGGAT
>JAYWAV010000389.1:0-9139 GCA_043782015.1 Rhodoferax sp.
CATTACCTGTTGAACCGGCTGCAGCCGCTGCCTTGGGAGCAGCCAGTGGTGGTGAGCCTGAATCCTTTGCACCCGATTGCGTCCAATAAAGTGCTGGGCGAATACGACTATGCGCACCCGGTGTTTGACCTGGCTGCCGTGGCGGCACAACGCCGCATGCCGTCCTTGCAGGGGCCGCAGGGCCGCTATTACGCGGGCGCCTGGATGGGCTATGGCTTCCATGAAGACGGGCTCAAGGCCGGGCTGACGGCGGCGCGGCAATTGCTCAGCGATGTCGGCTTGAGCGGGAGTACGGCATGAACCAGCCGCTGATCGGATTTGGCCAGGTGCGTCACAACCGGCAGCGGCCGCGCAAACATGGCTTTGCCTACCCCACGTATTTTTTGATGCTGCCTTTGCGCAGCATGTTGCAGCAAGTGCCAACGCCCGGCACCTGGGCGCTGAACCGGTCGGGCTGGCTGAGCTTTTTTGAGGCTGACCACGGCGATGGCCGCAGCCCTGCAGAGGGCGGCGTATTGGGCTGGCTGGATGCCTTGCTGCAGCGCGAAGGCATTGACGATGCGACTGGCGAGGTCTGGCTGCACACTTATCCACGGGTGTTGGGCCACACTTTCAAGCCGGTGAGCTTCTGGTATTGCCACCGCGCGCCAGATGTCGAGGGTGGCGAGCAGAGCGGCGCACTGCGTGCCATTGTGGTCGAGGTTAACAACACTTTTGGCGAGCGCCACTGCTATTTGCTGGATGCGCCGCGTTATGGCCAGACACTGCTGGCCGACAAGGTGTTCCACGTTTCGCCGTTCAATCCGGTGACCGGGCACTACGCCTTTCGTTTTATGCGCAGCCTCCACGACGGCGAAGAGCGCAGTGTCGCCCGCATCGACTATTTTGACGACAGCACCGATGCACAAGCAGTTTTACAAACCAGCATCAGCGGCACACTTCAGCCGCTGGATGCCGCCGCGCTGCGACATGCGCTGTGGCGCTACCCGGCGATGACGCTGGGTGTGGTGCTGCATATCCATACCCAGGCATTGCGCCTGTGGCTCAAGCGTGTGCCGTGGTTTCGCAAGCCTGCGCCACCCCTGTTGCCAGTCACCCGCTAACAAAAAAAATCCAACCTATCTCTCTGGAGCCGTCCATGAATACCGCGACCACCAACTCGACCAGCAACAGCATTCCCGACGGCGCGCCCGCTGCCGCACGCAACGCGTTGCGGTTGCTGCAGAACCTGCGCCACGGCGCGCTGACGGTCACACTGCCTGACGGTTCCCAACGCCGCTTTGGTGCGCATCCGCAACACCCCGACGGAATCGCGCTGGAAGCCAGTATCACCCTGCACAACTGGAATGTGTTCGGCGCCGCGCTGAAGTCGGGCGATATCGGTTTTGCGGAAAGCTTTATTGCCGGTGACTGGAGCACGCCCAACTTGACCGCGCTGCTGACCGTTTTCTCGGCCAACCGCAAAGAGGTAGAGGCCATGGTGTTTGGCACCTGGGCTGGGCGTCTGCTGTACCGCATCCGCCACTTGCTGAACTACAACAGCCGCACCAACAGCCGCAAAAATATCCACGCGCATTACGACCTGGGCAATGCGTTCTACCAACTGTGGCTGGACGAAAGCATGAACTACTCCAGCGCCTGGTTCAACGGTGACCGCAGCCAACCGCTGGCCCGCGCCCAACACGCCAAGGTACGCCGCGCGTTGGACTGTGCTGACGTGCATGCGGGGGACAGGGTTCTGGAGATCGGCTGCGGTTGGGGTGCGTTGGCCGAGCAGGCTACGACCGAACGCGGTGCATCGGTGGTCGGCGTGACGCTGAGCACTGAGCAACTGCACTATGCGCGGCAGCGCATGCAACGCCTGTGCGTGGACAATGCCGACCTGCGCTTGCAGGATTACCGCGATATCGATGACGCGCCGTTTGACGCGATCTGCTCGATCGAAATGGTCGAGGCGGTAGGTCGCGAATATTGGCCACAGTATTTTGCGACGGTGAACCGGCTGCTCAAACCGGGCGGTCGCGCCTGCGTGCAAAGCATCGTGATCGACGATGCGCTGTTTGAGCGCTACATCCGTTCGACCGACTTTATCCAGCAGTACATTTTTCCTGGTGGTTGCCTGCCGTGTCCGGCTGAATTCCGCCGTCAGGCGGAAGCGGCGGGTCTGGTGGTGTTGGAAGAATTTGCATTTGGGACCGATTACGCCGAGACGCTGCGACGCTGGCGCGATGCGTTTCTGGCGCGCAAGGAAGAGGTCGCGGCGCTCGACTTTGACGCGCGGTTTATGCGCATCTGGGAGTTCTATCTGGCGTACTGTGAAGCTGCGTTTGAGACCGGCGACATCAACCTGATGCAGTACACCCTGGCCAAGCCCGCACCATGAAAAAGCCCGCTGCTGGAGCCTTGCTGCTGGCCGCGTGGCTGGTGTGCCGGGCCGATACTGTGCCGCAAGAGGTGAGCTTGCAGCTGCCGCAAGGGGTGCTGTCGGGCCAATCCACCATGCGCTTTTTGGGGTTTGAGATTTACCGCGCCGGCCTCTGGGTGGCGCCGGGTTTTGCGGGCGCGAACTATGCCCAAAACAAATTCGTGCTGGAGCTGCGCTACCTGCGCAATTTCCAAGGCGCCGACATTGCCAAGCGCTCGATTGTCGAGATGCGGCGTCAGGATGGTTTTGATGCGCAGCAAGCGCCGCAATGGGAACAACACATGCGTGCGCTGTTTCCCAATGTGCAACCAGGCGACCGCATCACTGGGGTCCATGTGCCCGGCATCGGCGCCGTGTTTTATGGCAATGGAAAGCTGCTGGGCGAAATTCGTGACCCGTTGTTTGCAAAGCTGTTCTTTGGTATTTGGTTGGCGCCACAAACCTCGGAGCCGGCATTGCGCCAGGCTTTGTTGGCCCAAGCGGGAGGGTCTGCACCATGAACCGGCGCGACGGCTTGCGCTACGGACTGCTGGGCTTGCCGTTGGCATTTTGCGCCTTGCCGTTGTATGTATTGATGCCGCATCTGTATGCGCAGCAGTGGGGCGTACCGCTGGCGTCGTTAGGCGCTTTGTTGCTCGGTGTGCGCCTGCTGGATGCCTTGGTCGATCCGTTGCTGGGGCGCTGGTGTGATGCCTTGTTTGTACGGTCATTGACAGCAGTGCTGCGGTTTGGCGCAGTGGCCGCCGTGCTGATGGCATTGGGCTTTGCGTTGTTGATGTCGCCGGTACCACGCGCGCACGATGCGCTGCTGTGGTGGGCCGGTGTCTGTCTGGTGTTGACGTATCTGGGCTACAGCGCGCTGACGCTGGCGCACCAGGCCTGGGGTGCGATGTTGGGCGGCGATGCAGTGCAGCGCAGCCAGGTCGTGGCTTGGCGTGAGGGGATGGGGCTGGCCGGTGTGATGTTGGCGGCAGTGGCGCCTTCTGTGGGAGGCATTCCTGCATTGCTGGTCTTGCTGTTCGTAGGCCTGGTGCTGGGCTATTGGGCTTGGCAGCAAGGGCCACGGCCGCAACCCCAGCGGCTGGCCCTGGCGGCTGCGCGCAACGGCCTGTGGCGCGTTTGGCGCCAGCCAGGCTTTCGGCGGCTGATGCTGGTGTTTTTGCTCAATGGCATTGCCAGTGCGATCCCAGCCACCTTGTTGCTGTTCTTTGTGCAAGACCGGCTGCAGGCCGGTGTGGCTTTGCAGTCCGCAGCGCTGGCGCTGTATTTCGCCAGTGGCGCGTTGTCGCTGCCGCTGTGGCTGCGCCAGGTGCGCCGTATGGGGTTGGCCCGCACATGGCGGCTTGGCATGGCGTTGGCCATCGTCACATTTTTGGGTGCCAGCCTGCTGGGTGCGGGCGACGCCACCTGGTTCTTACTGGTGTGCGCGCTGTCTGGCGCGGCGCTGGGCGCAGACCTGGTGGTGCCGGCAGCGCTGCTGGCCGGGCTCATTGCGAAAGCCGGCGACAGCGGCCAGGCCGAGGGCGCGTACTTTGGCTGGTGGAACTTTGCCAGCAAGTTGAATCTGGCGCTTGCCGCCGGGCTGGCGTTGCCATTGCTGGGTTGGTTGGGCTACGCCCCCGGTGCGCGCGAGGCGCAGGCCCTGACCTGGCTCACGTTTTGTTATTGCCTCTTGCCCTGCGTGCTGAAGGCCCTGGCGGCCCTGGCGTTGCAGCTTCTGATCATCCACCCCGCGGCTTCGCCGTCCACACCATGACATTCTTAAAACTGTTTCGCATTCCTTCCATCGTGCTGATGGTCGCAGCCCTGCTTGCGGGCTGCAGTACACCGCAAGTCCAGGATTACGCAGGCCAGACCCCAACACTGGAGCTGCGTGATTACTTCAATGGCACGCTGGACGCCTACGGCGTGTTCACCGACCGCAGCGGCAAGGTGGTCAAGCGCTTTGGTGTTGTCATGACCTGCACCTGGCAGGGTGATGAAGGTACGCTGGACGAAGCATTCACCTACTCCGACGGCACCAAGCAGCGCCGCATCTGGCGCCTGACCCGACTGGCCGATGGCCGCTACACCGGGCGTGCCGACGATGTGGTGGGCACCGCCCAGGGCCAGCAAAGCGGCAACGCCTTCAACTGGAAATACACCCTGGCGCTGCCGGTGGACGGCAAGGTGGTCGAGGTCCAGTTCGACGACTGGATGTATTTGATGAACGACAAAGTCATGCTCAACCGCGCCGCCATGAGCAAGTGGGGCGTGGGTCTGGGCGAAGTCACTCTGTCTTTTGCGAAGCGATAGCCATGGCACTCAATCTCCCCATGCGTGATTGGCGCGGTCGCCGCGTCTGGCTTGTTGGTGCCTCCAGCGGTATTGGCCGCGCCACCGCATCTGCCTTGCATGCCCAAGGCGCGCTGGTGGTGGTCTCGGCGCGTTCGGTAGAGGCGCTGGATGCCTTTGTGGCCGAGCATCCCGGTGCGCAGGCACTGCCATTGGACGTTACCGATGCAGCGGCGATGCGCGCCGCTGTGCAGCGCCTGACCGCCGAGGGCGCGCTGGATTGCGTGGTCTATTGCGCGGGGCATTACCGGGCCATGGATGCCCATGCCATTGATTTGCCCGACATGCTGCGCCACAACCAGGTGAACTATGTAGGCGCACTCAACTTGCTGGACGCTGTAGTGCCGGCGCTACTGGCGCAACCGTTGGAAGACGGGCAGCGCGGCCATATCAGTCTGATGGGCAGTGTGGCTGGCTACCGTGGCTTACCCCACAGCCTGGCCTATGGCCCGACCAAGGCGGCGCTGATCAATCTGAGCGAAACCCTGTACCTGGACTTGCATCGCCAAGGGGTGGGCGTGTCGCTGATCAATCCTGGCTTCGTGGACACACCGCTGACAAAAGCAAATGATTTCGCGATGCCCGCACTGCTCACGCCAGCCCAGGCGGCAGAGGCCATCCTGAAAGGCTGGGCCCGTGGTGCGTTCGAGATCCACTTCCCGCGCCGCTTTACCTGGGGCATGAAGTTGCTGCGGCTGCTGCCCTATGGACTATTTTTTGCGGCCACCCGTAGACTCAACCCATGAGCACCGCCCTTGACCGTATCGTTCAGGCCTTCGAGACACTGACGCCCCAGAGCGTGGCGGCGCTGGATGCCCTTTATGCGCCCGATGCGCACTTCAAGGACCCGTTCAATGCAGTCCGGGGGCTCGAAGCGATCCAGCGGATTTTCCGTGACATGTTTGAGCAACTGGAGCAGCCGCGTTTTGTCATTACCGAGCGCATGGAGCAAGGCGCGCAGTGCTTCCTGACCTGGGAATTTCACTTCGCGTTCAAAAGCTTCAGACAAGGCCAGTCGCAGTGCATTCGCGGCGGCTCGCATTTGCTGCTGGATGCACAGGGCCGCATTGCGACACACCGCGATTATTGGGATGCTGCCGAGGAGTTGTATGAGAAATTGCCATTGATAGGCGCGCTGATGCGCTGGCTCAAGCGCAGGGTGAATGGGCACTAGGTCAAAAATCCATTGACCTTGCCGGGGCCGGAATTTCTCGACGCCCGTACACTGGGTTTTTCTACTCCAGGCACCCATTTCCATGTCCACTGCAGCCTCGCTGTTCCAGCCTTTCGCGCTTAAATCCCTCAAGCTCGCCAACCGTATCGTGATGGCGCCAATGACGCGTTCGTTCTCGCCTGGCGGTGTACCCACACCGGCAGTGACCGAGTACTACCGCAAGCGCGCTGCCTCAGGTGTGGGCCTTATCGTGTCGGAAGGCACGGTGATCGAGCGCCCCGCCTCCAGCAACGACCCCGCCGTGCCCCGCTTTTGGGGCGACGACGCACTGGGCGCCTGGCAAGACGTGATCCACACGGTGCACGGCGTAGGTGGCGTGATGGCGCCGCAGCTGTGGCACGTGGGAGCGATCCCGAACCGCCGTATCGACTGGAAGCCGCCCATGCCCTGGGATTCGCCATCGGGTTTCTCGTCACCCAACAAGCAGTTTTGCGATCCGATGACGGACTCGGCGATTGCCGACACGATTGCTGCGTTTGCCAAAGCCGCAGGCGCGGCCAAGCGTATGGGCTTCAACGCCATCGAGTTGCACGGCGCACATGGCTACCTGATCGACCAGTTTTTCTGGAGCGGCACCAACAAGCGCACCGATGGTTGGGGTGGCGATCTGACAGCGCGTGGCCGCTTTGCGGCGGAGATTTTGAAAGCCGTGCGTGCCGAGGTGGGCCCGGACTATCCGCTGATCATTCGCCTGTCGCAATGGAAACAGCAGGACTACACCGCCAAGATTGCCGAAAACCCTGACGAAATGGCCGCCTGGCTGCAGCCGTTGGCCGATGCGGGCGCAGATATCTTCCATTGCTCCCAGCGCCGTTTCTGGGAGCCGGAGTTTGAGGGGTCTGATCTGAACTTTGCGGGTTGGGCCAAGAAGCTGACCGGCGTGCCAACCATCACCGTCGGTTCGGTGGGCCTGAGCGGTGAATTCATCGCTGCATTCGGTGGAGAGTCCTCCAAACCCGCATCGCTGGACGAATTGTTGCGCCGCTTTGACCGGGGTGACTTTGACTTGGTGGCCGTTGGCCGTGCGCTGATCAGCGACCCGGATTGGGTTGCCAAAGTGCGCGAGGGGCGCACCGGTGAGTTGTCAGACTTCTCACCGGCGGCCTTGGCTACGCTGGTTTAACTAGCGCTGTGGGTACACCAGATCTGCACGGCGGTTTTCTGCCCAGGCAGTCTCGGTGTGTGCTGTGTTCTTGGGCTTTTCCTTGCCCCAGCTCACGGCCTCCATCTGTGTGTCTTTCACGCCGTAGACCCTCAACGCCCGGGTGACGGCTTCGGCACGCTTTTGGCCCAGCGCCAGGTTGTACTCGGAGCTGCCGCGCTCATCCGCATTGCCTTCGATCTTGATATGCACCGCAGGTGTGCCAGCCAGGTATTTGCCCTGGCGTTCGACCAGAGCGGTGTATGCGCTCTGGATGGAGAAGTCGTCGTAGCCAAAGTAAACGCTACGCTCTTTGGAAATCAGGCTATTGGGGTCCAGATAGGCCGGTACCACCACTTTGGCGACGACGGATTCTGCGGGTTTGGCTGCCACAGGCGCAGGCGCGGGGGCTCGCACGGCCACAGGTGCAGGTGTCGGGGTGGCGGGTGCGATCGGGGTGCTGCTGCATCCGGCAAAAAACACAGAAGCTGCGGTTGCAGCCAGGGCGAAGTAACGTGTATTCATCATAAAAACTCCATATTCAAAAATCGAGAGAACCCGTGAACGGGCGTGCGCAGGGAAGGGTACTCACCGCCGTGGCGGATGGAATATGGAGGAGGGAAAAACTTGCAATAGCAGGCTCAGGGCATGGCCGTGCAGCGCATGGGGCAGGGGTGCAAACCCCAACAGCCCGGTGAGGACGGCTGCAGGGCTGCTGAGCAGGTGGAACGACAAATTCAGCGCGCTGCTGGGGTCGTCTTCCAGCTCGACCTGCTGGTGTTCATTGACATAGCAATGGGGATCGATAGAGAGGCAGGTGCCGCTGTAGATTTCAGCATGCTCCACGGCAGAACTGATGAAGGTCTGACCGCTCAACACCCGCACCGCGAACACAAAGCAGACCAGCAACAGCACGAGCAACTGATGGACTGGATGCCGACCAATAGGCAAACTCACTGACTCGCTTCTTTCATGTCGGCCGCGAATTCCTTTTGAATGCTTTGCATGCGCGGCACCATTGCGCCGACCATGGTTTGAACTTCGGCCATGATCTTTTGCATCAACATCGGCATTTTGGTAATCAGAGCCTGACCCGCTGGAGTCTTGTAAAACGCCAAGAGTCCACCGACTTCCTCCTCGGTGAAGGCCTCCTTGTACATGCGCATGTACATCGGCTCCAGCTTTTCCCAAGTCAACTCACTCACCGTGAGCGCAATCATTCTGTCTTTCATCTTGGAAATTGCTTGTTGTTCCTTGGCGTTTGGAGTCTTCCCATCGAGTGATTTTTGAATGTCATTGCCTATTTGCGCTTCGACCTGCGCCCGCATGTTGTCCACCAGCTTGCGCGATTGCGTTACCTCCAGCAGTTCCCTCAGCGATGCACCACTGACGGGCGCCGCGATTGCGGTCGAGGCTGCAAACAGAGCGGCAATCAAGGTGCCTTTGAAAATGTACATGCGGATTCCTGGAAAATGGCATCGTGTTGTGGTCACTGCCACGATTGTCGCATTGGACAGTGTCGTGCCGAAGACACCTGCGCAGCCGCTGAGGGCTACAAAATGCAGCATGACCCAGGCCCTTTCAAACCCTGCTGCTGCGCCGCTGCCCAGCGTTCTTTGGCCCTTGCTATTTGGCAACTTCGTCATTGGCACGGGCGTGATGATTGTTCCTGGCACGCTCAATGAAATCAGCGCTTCGCTCAGCATCTCGGTAGCCGTTGCGGGGCAATTGATTACGGCGGCAGCAGCGGTCATGTGTATTGGCGCGCCGTTATTGGCCACATTGGTGGCGGGTTGGGACCGGCGGCGCCTGCTGGCGCTGTCCATGCTCTGGTATGCCGCGTTGTTGGGCCTCAGTGCGCTGATGCCGGGCTTTGGTTCGCTCATGATCGTGCGGGTGTTGACCGTGATTTCCCCTGCGATATTCACGCCGCAGGCGGCTGCTTGCGTGGGGCTCTTGGTGCCGCCCGAGCAGCGCGGGCGCGCGATTACGTTTGTGTTTCTGG
>JAYWAV010000390.1:0-3283 GCA_043782015.1 Rhodoferax sp.
CGATGAAAACGGCCGCCCCTTGCTGGAGAAATTCACGGACATAAGGCGTATTGCCCAGCAGTGGTACGACGGCCAGATCGACGTGGTGGGCGAGACCGACGTGCGCTTCAAGCGTATGGTGCGTTTGTTTGCACCCGAGGCGGTGGTGCAAAGCGTCTACGCCGGCATCGAGGCGGCGGCGATTGAAAAACATGTGGCGGGCGTTGCGCACATCATCCCGCTGCTGAACCGGTACAACCCGCAGGGCAGCTCGGCCCATGTGCGCGCCAGCACCGCCCGGCCGGTGTACCCAACGAAGAAAAGCCACGTCAATCTGGTGGTGGCCGACACCGACAGTTGGGAGCAAATTGCCGCCAAAACATTCGAGCAGATAGACGCGGTGCAGAGTTATGTGAAGAACGCGTTCCTGGGCTTCGAGGTGCCTTATGTGGACAAACAGGGCACCGAGCGCAAGTACCTGCCGGACTTTTTGTGCCGCGTCAAAACCCCGGACGGCGAGTTGTTCAACCTGATCGTGGAAATCACCGGGTTTGCCAAAGACAAAGAACTCAAGCGCTACTTTATGCGGCAGCGCTGGTTGCCGGCAGTCAACGGGCAACGCGCGGCGATGGGCGGCCTGTCATGGCACTTCATTGAAATCACCGACATTGAACGCATCAAGAATGACCTCACTGCCGCTATTGAGCGCATCAGTGCCGAGGTGGACCACGCAATTGCAAACTCCGCGTGGGGCGTGGTCAAGCTGCTGATGGAGTTTCCCGACGACATGTTCCCCACGACCCGCATCGACACCGCTCCCGAATATCGCGAAGGCTTGATGGACGAATGACGCACCGATACCTGCTGGATACCAATGCACTGATTGCCTTGCGTGACGCCATGCGCCAATACGAGCCCAAGAGCGCCGAGCGCCAGCAACGTATAGACCGCATTCGCCAGCGCTGCCAGCAGATACCCGCCGAGCAACTGGCCATGTCCTTTGTCAGCCTGGGTGAACTGTCGGTCTGGGCGGAAAAAAGCGTGAACCCGGTCAAGGCGCGCGAAATCCTGCAAAAGCTGCTCCAACGCGTCCGCGCCCATGGGGCCAGCACCGGTGCCGAAGCCGGTCAGGCGGCTGGTCGCGCGTGAATTGCTTAACGCATCAGGCTCCTGCTTTGTGCAGATCAATGATGAGAACGTTCACCTGGTTCGAAACGTAATGGATGAGGTGTTT
Organism: Rhodoferax sp.; assembly: GCA_043782015.1. Classification (GTDB taxonomy): domain Bacteria; phylum Pseudomonadota; class Gammaproteobacteria; order Burkholderiales; family Burkholderiaceae_C; genus Allorhodoferax. Next base: position 1,214 of record JAYWAV010000390.1, read on the forward strand.
GGCAGCGAATGTTATGTGGTGACGTTCCCCGTAAAGAAAAAGGGCAGTCAAAAAGGAAATTTGATTGATCCGGTAAATGACTATTTGCTGTGGTACGGAAGGAGTCCGAGAAACTCGCAGGCAGTTAAATTCAACAAGCTTTTTGAGGCGCGTGAAATTGATGCGGAAACGCTTTCGGAGTTTCGATTTGTTGAATTGCCTAATGGAACTGAATGCACTTTGGGTGAAGTACCAACCGCTGATGGACTGAAAGACTATCGACTAAATCCGTCACAGTTGTTTAGAGATTTCAAGGGTGCGAGATTGTTCCGCCCTTGGCCGATCACTAACGGTGGGGAAAGAAAGAACCAGATGGACCCCATCGAATTCGATGGGCGTTTGTTTACTCCACCAAAGAACAGGTGTTGGTCATTTCGAAGTAGGGACAATGGCAACGGCGATATTCCAATGCACAGGCTTCGAGATGCCAAGCGCCTTTACGCCTCGGCAAAATCGCTTGATGGCAAGCGATACCTAGAGGACTTTCCATACAAGGAGCGCAGCAATTGGTGGGATGGACTGGGTGGCGCATCCAACCCGATTTATGTGGTTCAAACCAACGACGAAATCATTAAGCGTTGCATCTTGATGACCACCAACCCCGGCGATTTGGTACTTGACCCGACCTGCGGTAGCGGTACAACGGCCTACGTTGCGGAGCAATGGGGGCGCCGCTGGATCACATCGGACACCTCTCGCATTGCGCTCAACATCGCCAAAACACGACTGATGACAGCTACCTTTCCTTGGTACAAGCTGATCGATCTAGCGGAGCAAGACATTCGGCATGGGTTCGTCTACAAGAAAGCGGTTCACCTTACGCTCGGCGACATCGCAAACAATACAGTTCCAGAAACTCGGGACCTGTTCGACCAACCCGAGCAGGACAAGAAAAAACTGCGTGTCTCCGGCCCGTTTACGGTGGAAACGCTGCAAAGCTTCGAGCCGCTGGCACCGGATCGCATCAATGAGGCCAATACCTCGATGGACAACGTTCAGCGTTTTATCGACCGGGTGTTCGAGCATCTCAAGACCGCTGGCATCAAGAACGGCGCGAAGAACGAAACGGCGGTATTCAACCGCGTGGACATCATCAACGACGAAGCCGGTGCGCTGCATGCCGAGGGCTGGTACGGCACCGCCACCGGCGAAGCCAAGGCCTATCTGCATATCGGCCCGCAGTTTGGCACGGTCAGCCGCGCAGCGGTCAACGCGGCCATCAAGGCTTGCCGCCAGCGCGCGGACGCCGACTGGCTGGTGCTGCTGGGCTTCGGGTTCGAGAGCGATGTGGACAACCGCAACGTGACGATGAAGGTGGGCGGCTTCGAGGTCACCAAGGTGCGTATGCACGACGACCTGATGCAGGACGGCCTGATCAAAAAGGACAAGAAGGCCGCCAGCTTCGTGACCATCGGCGAGCCCGACATTGGCGTGGTCCGCAACAGTGGAGTGGGTGGCGGCACGGCGCAAATCGAGATTCGTGGCCTGGACATTTACGACCCCGTGAAGGATGAAGTCAAGGGCCGCAGCGTGGCCGATATCTCCTACTGGATGCTGGACGATGCCTACGACGGATCCAACTTCTGTCCCACGCAGGTATTCTTTTGCGGCGGCGACGCGGACGAGTTCGACAAGTTCAAACGCGGCTTGAACAACCTGGCTATTGCATCGACCAAACGCAACGCCGAGCGCACGCTGAAGATCGAGCTGGACGATGAGGCGTTTGAGCGCGTCTACGGCTTCAAGTCGCACCCCATCGAAGCCGCCAAGGGCAAAAAGGTGGCGGTGCGCGTGATCAGCCAGTTTGGCGAAGAGTCCACCAAGGTGGTGGTGCTGTAGTGCCCTTGGTGGCCAAGGCAAACGCAATTTCATCAAAGGCCTGGACGAGATCGAAATCTCAGCATAATTCACTCATGCACATGCCAGATGTATGGACCGGAAGCCGCATGAAAACTCGAACCACTATTGTTCTGGACAACGATCTCATCGCCCAGGCCATGGCGCGTGCCAAGGTCACAACCAAGAAGGCCG
>JAYWAV010000391.1:0-3281 GCA_043782015.1 Rhodoferax sp.
CGGGTCATAAGGGATGGACTTGCGCATTGCAGGCGCGGCGCTTAAACCCGTGGCGGTGCCAAACAGCAGGGTGTAGCCGTCCGGCGCGGCTTTCATCACAGCTTCGCCAGCGATGATGCCATCAGCGCCTGCCTTGTTGTCGATGATGATGGTTTGCCCCAGGCCTTCACCCAGGGGCAGTGCAATCACGCGTGCCGCCTGGTCCGCCGCGCCGCCGGGCGGGAAGGGTACCACCAGGCGGACAGGCCTGGCGGGGTATTGCGTTTGTGCCCCGGATGGCAGTGCGGCGATTGCCACGGCGGCAATTGCGGTTGAAAAGAATATGCGGCGATTTTCCATGAGGGTTCCTTTGAATTGCCCGCAGGTCTTACTCTGGCTTGATGCCCGCTTCGCGGACCAGGCGACCGGCGGTGTCTGATTCGCGCACAAGAAATGCTGAGAATGCCTCAGGTGTGCTTGCGGCAATGTCAAAGCCCCGGTCGGTCAAGGCCGCCTTGACGCCCGGATCAGCAAGCGCTCTGGCCACCCCTTGATGCAGGCGGGCGACGATCTCCTTCGGTGTGCCTGCGGGCGCCAGCAGGCCGAACCACGTTCTGGCCTCGAACCCGGGCACCGATTCGGCTGCCGTCGGCAGGTCGGGAAACCGCAGGTTCCGCGATTTTGACAGCACAGCCAACGCCTTCATCTTGCCTGATCGCACGTGCTGCTCGAAGAGCGGAAGCGTGCCGAATACGATATTCACGTGTCCGCCCAGCAGATCGGTGATGAGCGGTCCGCCGCCTTTGTAAGGCACGTGCGTCATCTTGATGCCAGCCATTTTGCTTAACAGCACGCCTGACAGATGATTGGAACTTCCTGCTCCGGACGAGCCGTAGCTGACCTTCTCAGGGTTGGCCTTGGCGTAGTCAATCAATTCAGTGACGGTTGAAGGCCCAAAGGCAGGATGGGCCACCAGAATGCCATCGGATTGCACCAAGAGGCTGATGGGATCAAATGACTTGGAGAAGTCATACTGGACTTTATAGATGTGATGGTTCACTGCGTGGGTGTCCCACACGAAGAGAACCGTGTATCCATCTGGCGTGGCATGCGCCACCTCCGCAGCGCCGATGCTTCCGCCCGCGCCCCCCTTGTAGTCAACAATAATCTGCTGCCCGAGAAATTCACCAAGCCTCGGTGAAATTGTGCGGGCCACCAGATCAGATGAGCCGCCAGGGGGAAATGGCACCAATAGACGGATTGGTTTGGATGGATAAGTTTGCGCATGCGCCAAGGATGGCAGTGTCGCGCTGGCAAGGGTGGCCGTGGTGGCGGCGATGAAGTTGCGACGATTTTTCATGGTGTCCTCTTTTTCAATCCAGCTTCAGCCCCAGCTTGCGGATCACGACACCCCAGCGCTGATACTGGTCGCGCACCATCGCGGCATGGTCTTCGGGCGAGCCGGCGACGACCTCGGTTCCGCCGTCGGTGAACAGGCTCACAATGTCGGGTTGATGCATGGCTGCCGCCAAGGCAGTGTTGACCTTCGCCAGCACATCAGGACGCAGGCCGGCTGGTCCGAAGAAATGCATACCACCCGCCAGGTCCATGCCGGGTACGCCCGCTTCGGCCATGGTCGGCACATCCGGCAACACGCCAAGCCGGGTTTTGTCGACATAGCCGAGGAGTTTGACTTTGCCACCTTTGGCATTGGCGATGGCCGTAGTCGTCCCGTCGAACATCATCTGGATATGGCCTCCAAACAATGCCATATTTGCATCTGACGAGCCTTTGTATGGGATGTGGACCATGTCAATGCCAGTGGCCTGCTTCAGCAACTCGCCATTGAGATGGGACGCTGATCCGGCAGAAAAAGAGCCGAAATTGACCTTGCCCGGATTTGCCTTCGCATAAGCCACGAACTCCTGCACCGTGTTGTAAGGCGCGTCCGCCGCCACCATCATCACGGTGGAAGATTTGGCCGCGAGCATGACGGGGGTGAGGTCTTTGAGCGGATCGAAGGGCAGTTTTGAATAAAGGTGCGGATTCTGGGAGGTAGTTACCGATATGGTGTACAGCAGGGTGTGTCCGTCGGGCGGCGACTTGACGACCTCCTGCGCGCCAATGATGGTAGACGCACCTGGTTTGTTCTCCACCAGCACCGGCACACCCAATGAAGCCGTCAGCTTGGCCGCCAACGCCCGTGCCTGGATATCTGTCTGGCCACCCGGTGGAAACGGCACGACAATGCGCACCGGCTTGCCGACGATTGGGAATGTTTGTGCCAGGCCCGTGCCGCCAAAGCACAAGGCATATAGGGCCAACAACAGACTTCTTGCGGCCGTCAACGTGAACAAAGCTTGAACATGTTTCATGGCATTCTCCAGGTGAAACGATACAAACGAGACCGGGCTTTTAATTCAATCCATCTTGCCGACGGTGATCCAACTCCACTCAACCCGGTTGTCAGCGCGATGAATGGCTGTCACAGTGCTGCGCATGGCCCACGGGAAATAATTTCGGTGCAGGGGGATATAAAGAACCTGGTCCTGGTGCTCCCGCAGCGCTGCCTTGATGAGCTGTTCGCGTTTAACCGGATCAGTTTCCTGCAGGGATGCAAGCGCAAGTTCATCAAATTTCGGATCCCTGTAATTGCCCCAGTTGTAAAAGCCCACGCCGCCTTCGCCGCGGGAACGCATCAGGGACGTGAACAAAGGTTCTGCATCCGTGCTGGTGCCGACCCAACCGCCGAGGTACAGGGATGTGTCCAGCTTTTCGCCCTTGGCAGCCCATATGGCCCCCGGAAGCACATTGGGCCTGACCTTGATGCCAATTTGCGCCCACATGGTGGCCAGTGCGATGGCGATGTTGTCATAAGCTTGAGAGCTGTCCAGCGTGATTTCAAAGCCTTGGGGGTAGCCGGCTTCCGCCATCAAAGCGCGTGCTTTGGCCAGATCAAACGGCAATCGGCGCTCAAGTTCGGGGTCGTTGAAAGCTGCCTTGGGTGAATACATCATCGAGCCGGTGGGTGACGTCTCACCATTCATGACTTTGGTGCGCAGTGTTTCAATGTCGATCGCGTGGTACATCGCCCGGCGCACGCGCACATCCTTGAACGGGTTCCTGCCTTTGACATTGCTGTACAAAAGCTCATCCCTGGCTTGGTCCATGCCGATGAAAGTATTGCTGTTGCCCACGCCATCGAGCACTTTGATGCCGTGCGTGTTGCGCAAACGCGGCAAATCCTGCTGAGACGGATCGCGCACAAAATCAACCTCCCCCGAAAGCAAGGCCGCAATGCG
>JAYWAV010000392.1:0-3279 GCA_043782015.1 Rhodoferax sp.
TGATATTTATCTACTCATATTTATAAATATTCAATTTAAACTATTCAATTACTACTCAAACAGTGACATATGCCTGCTCTCAAACCCACTTTGCCCCCATCCGCACCCACGCATCGCATTGGAGCCGTGTCCGCGCTCAGTGGGGTGCCCGTATCGACGCTGCGCATTTGGGAGATTCGGTATGCGTCTTTCAGGCCGCTGCTCAGCAGCGGCGGTCAGAGGATTTACAGCGACGAAGATGTATTGCGCGCGACCCTGCTGAAACGCCTGACTGAGCAAGGGCACGCCATCAGCAGTATCGCCAACCGGGACGCTGCCCAACTCAATACGTTGCTGCAGCAACAAAACGCTTCAACGCAGTGGGTTGCGGCAAAAAATAATGCGTCTCAAACCGTCACCGCAGTGGTCGTCGGCGTCGCGCTGGCGGCAAGGCTGGCGTCCAACAAATTCAAGCACATATTTGCGTCCAACATCGTGCAGGCCAGCGACATCTATCCGGACCTGGCCACCGCGCTGGCTGCCGAGCAGACAACGCTGCCACAGTTCCTCGTCGTTCGCGTCAATTCATTGCATTCACTGGTGCAAGCTGACATACACCGCCTGATGGAAAGAACCAAAGCGCTGCAAGTTATCGTGCTGTACCACTTCGGGCAAGAGAACGTGGTCCAGTCCATGAAGCGCGCAGGCTTGGTTGTCCGGCGGGAACCCGTTTCAGACTACGAGTTGGCCGACCTCATCCGCTCAGCCCTGATGATGGATGCACCGCGCGTGCTGGCAGAGGCGGGCTTGGGCGCGACAATTCCTCCCCGCCTGTACGACGATGCCACGCTGGCGCAAATGGCGGGTATTTCAACCAATGTGCTGTGCGAATGCCCGCGGCATGTTGCGGAAATCATTGCGCAACTGGTCAGCTTCGAGCAATACAGCCAGGAGTGCCTGAACAAGAGTTCGGAAGATGCTCGTCTACATGCGTATCTGCACTCTGTTGCCGGTTCTGCGCGGACACTGTTCGAGCACGCCTTGCAAAAAGTGGCTGAGCACGAGGGCATCGTGCTGCTGGCGAACAAATAACCCAGCAACGCAGTGCGGCGGCCTGGGGTAGTAGCCTGCATCCCATGAACGGGCGACAAGATCGCTATGAAATAAATAGCTGCTTGCGCACACCGTACCAGCCAAAAGCCCCATTTCTAGAAATTTTGGTAACCAACGGGCACTGCATTTCCCGCGATAAAACCAATATGAATAATAAGTTACCGTATAGTTAATATTTATACTATTTGGTATTATATTGGCGGCTCGCCACATTTTTGGCGAGCTCAAACCACTTTACGTGATGGAGATTTCGATGAAAAAGCTTCTTATTGCATCAGTTTTAAGCTTGGGTGTTGCCCTCTCGGCGCAGGCCAAGGACATCGTAGACACCGCAGTCGCGGCTGGAAACTTCAAGATCCTCGCCACCGCACTGGGTGCCGCCGGTTTGGTGGACACCCTCAAAGGCAGGGGCCCCTTCACGGTATTTGCGCCCACCGACGAGGCATTTGCCAAGATTCCTAAATCCGATCTGGACGCCCTGCTTAAAGACAAAGTAAAACTCACTGCCGTGTTGACGTATCACGTGGTCCCGGGAAAAGTGATGGCGGCCGACGTACGTGCGGGAAAGGTCAAGACCGTGCAAGGCTCTGAGTTGACCATCACCACCACAGGCGGCGTGATGGTGGACAAGTCCAAAGTCACTGCGACGGACATAGCTGCAGACAACGGCGTGATCCACGTGATCGACACAGTGTTGATGCCCAAGTAAACACCCAACCTGCCTGCGCTGCAGTTACGCCCATGAAACACACACTTCAATTTCTTGTTTTCGCAGCCACTGCCTGTTGGCTGGCGCTGTGCGGCGTGTTACCAGCGCAGGCACAAACTACAGCGCAAGGTGCATCTGCGCCAAGCGCTGCAGAAGCAGCGACCACTGCACCCCCAGAACTGACTCCCTTTGGCAATCGCTGGTTTGCCAAGGGCACCGGGACCCTGCGGTTCTTTGGGTTCAAGGCCTATGACGCAACTCTGTGGTTGCCCAGCGCGGAATCCGGGTTCAGCTTTGCGCGGCCCTTTGCGCTGGACATTCGCTATGCAACCTCGCTCAAGGGGCGAGAGATTTCCAACACCTCCATCGTCGAGATGCAACGTATCGCCTCTTCGTCACCAGAGCAAATCATGGCCTGGTCCAAGTTGATGGAGACCATGTTTGTGGACGTCAAAGCAGGCGACCGGCTGATAGGTGTGCATCTTCCAAGCGAAGGAATCCGACTGTTCCAAAACGGCAAGCTCTTGGGCGAGTCCAGTGACGCGGCATTCAGCGAAGCCTTTTTCAAAATCTGGCTCGACCCCAAAACCAAACGCCCCGATTTGCGCAACGCCCTGCTGGGCCAAGCTGCGCGGCCCTGAGCGCGGCCAGGCGCCAAAAGCATGCTACACCCACTATCTTTTTGATAGCTGCTTACGCTTATCTCACGGGCGCTACAGGCCATTTTTCTTTAAAGTATCAACGGGCCCTGTCTTTCCACAGCGACGCGCCCAACAGCACCAGTTGCAACCGTCCCACAAAGTTTTCCAGCATCTCGGCTTCCAGCAAGGGCTGATCGGGCGGCAAATCCAGAATGTCGGTGGCAGCGGCCAGCATGGTCATAACGATCAGGCCGCAGATCATCTGCAGGCTGGCGGTGGACATTTCGGGATACACCCCCAGTGAGCGGAAGTCCTGTGCCATTTCGTTGGTGAAATGGGTCACTTCGTTGCGGATGGCCAGACGCAGGATGCGGCTGCCGCCCGATCGTTCGCTGGAGATGAACAGAAACAGCAGTCGGTTGCTCTTGACGTACTCCTGGTACACCGCGACCGAGCGGCGCAGCCGCTCTTTGGGCGACACCTGCACCTGGCGTTCCTCGCGCAGCAGGCGGCGCAGGGTGATACCCACCTCTTCCACCAGCGCCAGCCCCAGTTCATCGGTGTTGCGAAAGTGCCGGTAGAACGCGTTGGGCACCATGCCCGCCTCGCGCGCGATCTCCCGCAGGGCCAGGCTGGTGAAGCTGCGGCCTTGTCCCATCAAATTGAGCGCGGCCTGCAACAGCGTGGCGCGCGTCTGGTCTTTGCGCGCACTGCGGCTGATCAGCTCGATTACCGGATTTATTTTGATTTTTGTGATCACAAAGACACCTATTTAAATACAGTCGTTAACCATAGCAGAGATTTACTATTTCATTAATAATCAATAACTTACGATAT
>JAYWAV010000393.1:0-3275 GCA_043782015.1 Rhodoferax sp.
TCCCAGTCGGAGCTGGAACCCATGACGATGCCGATTTGGATTGTTTTCATAATTCAATTGCTGTGGGGTCAGATCACTCGCGAAGGCGATGTGCTCTGACTCCGCCATTTTGAACATTTTAAGTTGATACCCCTGCCATGATGAATGTCACCCTGGAAAACTTCGAAGCCGAAGTCGTCGCTGCATCCCATGAAGTGCCCGTGCTGGTGGATTTCTGGGCCCCCTGGTGTGGCCCTTGCAAGGTCCTAGGGCCGCTTCTGGAGAAGCTGGAGTTGGACTACGGCGGGCGCTTCAAGCTGGTGAAGATCGACTCCGACCAGGAGCAGCAGCTCAGCCAGGCCTTTGGCATCCGCAGTATCCCCACCTGCGTACTGATGATGGGTGGCAAGCCTGCTGATGGCTTTATGGGCGCGCTGCCCGAGAGCAAAGTGAAGGAGTTTCTGGACAAACATGTGCCCTCCGTGGACATGCTGGAAGCGCAGGCCGACGCCGAAGACGCACACGCGCTGGCCGAAGCGGGCGACCCGAGCGCCGCGCTGCACAAGCTGCATTCGGCGCTGACCATCAACCCGGGCAACGACGATGCGCGCTACGACTACGTCAAGCTGCTGATCGAGAACGACATGCTGGAAGACGCGGCCGCCGCGTTGGCCCCGGCGCTGGCGGAAATCCCGCGCCAATTGCGCTTTGAAGCACTCGGCCAGTTTCTGGATGCTATCAATTTTGTAACTGGTGACGCCCGTGGCGACTGGTCTACAGCCCAGTTTGATGAAATTATTGCCGCCAACAAGCGCGATTTCGACACCCGCTTGGCAAAGGCGCGCGTGCTGATGGTCGGCGGCGACTGGACTGGCGCGATGGACGAGTTGCTGGAAATCGTGATGCGCGACAAGGCCTGGAACAACGCGGTCGCCCGCAAGACCTTTGTCGCGATTCTGGAACTGCTGACACCGCCCAAACCCAAGGTCAACCCTGCAGACATTGGCAAAACGGCAGGCGGCATTGAGGTGCTGGGCAAGGGTGTCACCGAGCTGGACCCGCAGGCCCAGCTGGTCGCCACTTACCGGCGCAAGCTCAGCATGGCGTTGAACTGAAACGCAAAACTGAAGCGTCAGGCTGAAATCCCCAGATCGCCGTATCATTGCCCGATGCGCCACTTTGTATTCGCCATCCTGATTGCCCTGCTGCCTTTGCGCAGCTGGGCCGGCGATGCCATGGCGATACAGATGGCGGCCCAAGCCACCGCGACGGCTAGCGCGGACCACGCCGACTGCATGGAACACGCGGCGATGGCTGCGATGACAGCGCAGGACCTCGGCCACGACCAAACGCCCGATATTCATAATCAGGACCAGCGCCAGGGCCATTGCCATACCTGTGCCGCGTGCCAGGCTTGCTCGGCCGTCGCTTTGGCCTTGCCCGAAACTGCTATGGCCCTGCCCGCATTGCCGCACAGCGTTCCGCGCTGGACGGCAGCCCGCTACACCAGCGCAGACCGCTCGCTGGGCCAAAAACCACCCATTTCCTGACACACGGGCCCTAACTGGGCCTGTACTTTTTGGCGGCTTCTTCTCCCGACAGGGCCTGGAAGCTTTCGCAGGCTTACACGCCTGGTTTCGCCTTCATCGTCAGGAATTTTCATGTCAATTTTTTCGTTTATGTCGCGTCACACCTGTCTGACCGGGGTGGCAGTACTGTCGGCAGCATGTTCCGCGGCAATGCCGGCCATGGCGCAAGCCGTTGGCAGCGTGCGCCTGGACCGCCAACCCACGCTGCAAGCCAGCCAGTCCGCCACCGACGTCCCACTCGTGGCTTACCAATCGGTGTTTGACAATTTACCCAAAGGCGTCGAAACCACCACGCTGGATTGGAAGGCGGCGAACGCCAACGTCGGCCAGTTCAAGCGTGGCTATGCGGACTTGTTGAAATGGGAGCAGGAGCAGGCCGACAAGGCGCGTAAAACTTCTGCCGTGCCACCGAACAGCCCAGCGAAGGCGCAACCCGCGCCGGCGTCGCCGTCGAAAGCCGGAGGTCAGCCATGAGCCGCCCTGCCACCCGCACCATGACGTTCACCCGCACGGCCACAGCCCTGTGCATCGGATTGCTGGCCAGCAGCATGGCGCTTGCCATGCCCCCGGACGGCGGCATCAACGACCTGCAGGCGCAGATGCGCGGCAAGGTCATCGGCCTGCAGGGCGACGATGTACCACTGCCACATCCCGCCGTGGACAGCCGCGCAGCTGTGGCTGCCTTGCTGGCCGTACCCCTTACAGCCGACGCGGCGGTGCGGATTGCGCTGATGAACAACCCGGGCTTGCAGGCGGCTATGGGCGCAGCGGGTCTCGGCGTGAGCGATCTGCAAGGGTCCAACACCCCCGCGAAACGCCAGGCGCAGCACGACATCACCGCGCTGTCGGCGCAAGCGTTCAAGGCATGGGTGAATGCAGTCTCCGCGGCGCAGAGCGCACAGACGCTGCGTGATGCCAAGGCCACGGCAGAGGCCACTGGCGAGCTGGCAAGGCGTATGACGCAGGCGGGCAACTTGAGCAAGCTGGGCCAGGCTCAGTACCAGGACCGTTTATCCGAAGCGGCCCTGGCCGTAGCCCACGCCGAGCAACAGGCGTTTGTCGCGCGGGAGCAGTTGATCCAGGTGCTGGGACTGTGGGGCGCGCAAACCCGGTTTGACCTGCTCGATAAGCTGCCCGCCTTGCCGGACGTTGCGCTGGACACACCAGACGTAGAAGCGCGTGCAGTGCAAGCACGTGGCGACCTGGCGCTGGCGACGTTCGACTGGCAACTCAAGCGCACACCACCCTCTGTCCCGCGCGATCTGTGGGACGCCATGGGGGATGCCGCCAGCGTGCGTGCGCTGGCCGTCAAGGTACGCAGCGAAGCACGCATCGCCTGGTTCAACTACCGCAGCAGCTATGACATCGCCCGGCACTTGCAAAGCGATGTGCTGCCGCTGCGCAAATTCATCAACGACGAACTCACGCTGCGCTACAACGGCATGCTGACCAGCATCTTTGACGTGCTGGCCGACAGCCAGGCGCAGACCCTGACGATCAACACATCCATCCTCGCCACGCGAGACTTCTGGCTGGCCCACGCCGACCTGCAAGTCGTGTTGGCCGGCGCACCCTTGAAAGACACACCATGAAACGACGCAACTTCTTCAGCGGCGCAGCCGCTACTGCGCTGGGCGCAGTCGCTGCCACTTCGGTCAGCCGCGTGGCGATGGCCGCGCTGCCTGAGCCGGTGCTGCAAGGCTCCCC
>JAYWAV010000394.1:0-9050 GCA_043782015.1 Rhodoferax sp.
CACGCTGTCAATACACCGGGTGGACGAAGCGCCCACCGTATCGAGGGCGGTGGTGTATTTCGAATGCGGCGCGCTGGATTTACGGGTTGCCGAACTCAAGGCGCTTGGCGTGCAGTTTGCGCAAGAGCCCCAAGACGAATCCTGGTTGTGGCGCGAAGGGCGCCTGCTGGACCCCAGCGGCAACGCCATTTGCCTGTACCACGCGGGCAGTAACCGGCTGAACCCGCCATGGCGCGTCGGTGGGCAACAACCTACCGGTTTGGTGACACCGACGCTGGAAACACCGCGGCTGTTGCTGCGCCCTTTGCTGCAGAGCGATTTGCCGGAGTTTCTGGACATCAACCGCGATGAGGAAGTGACACGCTATCTGCCATATCCGGCTTGGGTGGCAATGGACGATGCGGTGGGCTGGTACCACCGCATGCTGGGCCTGATCGCGGATGGCAAGATTGCCTACAACGCTGTCGTAGAGAAAGCTACAGGCCGTGTGGTCGGTGGCACTTTGCTGCGTGATATCGATGGCGATACGGGCAAGCTGGAGGTGGGCTATGTACTGGGCCGTGCCTTTTGGGGCAAGGGGCTGATGCGCGAAGCGGTGGGTGCGGTGGTGGGCTACGCGTTCGCAAAGCCAGAGATGCGCCGTGTAGAGGCCCATATCGATGGTCGTAATACGGCCTCACAACGCTTGGTAGAAAACCTGGGCTTTCAGCGCGAGGCGTTATTGCGCGACCATTGGCTGGACAAGGGCGAAGTGTCCGACGCGATGATTTACGGCGTGCTGCGCCGCGAGTGGAGCCCAGAAAGATCAACTGTTTCCCCGTCAAAGCACTCTTAGTTACCGGCACCAGTACGCAATTGACTTGCCAAATTCCAACTGGGGCGGAAAGCATTTACGCAAAAACCCCGCCTAGAATGACCAAAGCGACATCTCACACGCCTTCAGCCTCATGAATATTCGGTGCCAAAGATGGCCGTCGTGCTCCCCAGTTCAAACATCGTTATGCAGAACCGTGCGGATGTTTTGAAGGTTTTTTATCAATTTCAAAGTTGTACCAATGAAAGCCATAGCCAAATTTAGCTTGAGCAGTTTCGCTTTTCTGTTCGCAATGTTCTTCCCGTGTGCCGGTTATGCGCAACAGATGTCTTCTCCAGATTACTCGGTGCAAGATGCTTCAGGTAACGTAACCGGAGAGATACGCAACCTTGTCGTAGAAAAAAGTCCTGATGGCTTCTGGATAGCAAAATGTGATGTGACTTTCAGGGGCTTTACTTCGGGGAAGACAAAATGGATGAACGTTGAGGTCAGCACCGTCACCGGGCCTGACCCTATGTCAACAGCGGTTGCATCGCTAAGTAAAGGGGCTGGCCTGGCTTTGAGGGATGGCACGCAGCATTCAGTGATTCAACTGGAGCGTCCAGATGCGTTCAGCGACGTTTACGATCGTGATGAGCGCGTCTTTAAGAGGACCTACAAGGATGTACAGACAAATTGGATCGTTGTTCGCGTGGTAGAGGTAATTGGGCCTGGAACTCCAAATAGGGTCTTGTCTAGCCAAACGGTTGAAAAGACCATCGCCTGGCCAGATCGCGCGATATGGATCGCAGATCGCGAAATTCGCGATGCGGGACAAGCGCCTTCTCTGGCACGTGCAATCGCACTGGTTGATAAGGGAAGCGCCAAGTCACTGTCCGAGGCCAAGCTTTTGTTGGAGCGACTGTTGCAAAGGAATGACAAACTCATCGCCGCGTATGTCGAGTTGGGGCGCATTGCGATGAAGAGCAATTGGGGGCCTGAAGGCCTCGTCCAAGCTGAAAGATATGTCGCATCCGCTTTGCAGATTGACCCCAGAGATGTAGATGTTCTCAGATTGCGTGGATACGTCTATACCCATCAGGGTCGGTTTAAGCTCGCCGAGGCGGATTTCACAGAGGTTGCCAAATCCGACACTAACAACCCGTGGCTTTGGGCCGATTGGGGTGAGTTGCGCACTTTGCAAGGGAATGCAGAGGCCGCGGTTACCATGTTTAGCAAGGCGATTGCCAGCCCCGTCACACACGACAGATTTGACCGCGGCCGTCTTTTTGCCTTTGAGAAGCTGATTGATTTGCACGAAAAAAGCCGTAGCTGGGACGCATTGAATGCTGTTCATTTGCAACGCGTAAAGGACTATGGTCTTGAAAATTGTTACGGCGCTGAGTACGCCCTATTCAAGTTGCGCCGCCGTGGCGATACCGCAGGTGCCATTGAGTTGGTCAAAGACCGGACTCAACAAAACTGCGCCAATATCAACGCAAGTGAAATTCTTGGGATGGCTTACTACGTGGATTGGGCTAAGTCCTCCGACTCCAATGCCAACGAAATTCTCAACCGTGCAAGAATCTTTTTTCCTCCAAGCGTGCGGCTGTTCTTGCTCCTGGGCGGTAGCGAGCAGACCATCGACGCAGTCAAACGATTGGTGAAGTCAGGGGAATCCATTGATCAAACGGACAATCGCCGTATGAATGCACTGGCTTATGCCTTGCAACAGCGAGATACAGCGACTGCTCGCAGGCTTTTGCAAGTTGGATCCAGTACCCGTGCCACTGTTGGGGCTGCGGAGATTCCCATTGCGTTATTGCCAGTTTTTGCAGAGGACCTGGAGAACATCAAGTTATTGAAACAGTTCGGAGTTGACTATTCGACTCTGTCCCACCAAGGCATCTCAGCCACAGAATATGCACGGAGGTCCGGCAACAAGAAATTGACTGACGCCTTAAACGTCAAAGGCACGAAGCTATGATGGTGCGATGGCCAAAAAAAGCGCTTGTGGTCCCACATAGACGATGTGCAAGGAGCTCCTCTTTGCTAGATCCTAAACAGGACTGAACAAGTCCACGCGATCAGTGATGATGCCGTCCGTGCCAAGCGCAATCAATCGCTCCGCCGCCCATTCATCGTTGACGGTGTAGCTCAGCGTTCTGAAGCCTGCGCTCTTGGCTTGTGTGACCGAACTGGTATCCCACAACGCGTGGTTGCAGACGATGGCCTGGCAGTCCAGCGTCAACGCCGTCTCTAGCCAGCCTTTCCACAGCGTATCGAGCAGCAGGCCGCGCGGCAAATCGGGCGCCGCAGTTTGCGCGCCTTCCAGTGCCTCGGTATCGAACGATGTAAGCAACGGCGGCACTGTAGCGTCTTTCCACAAATGGGCTGCATGTTCGGCTACGACCTCGCCGGTGCGCCGCTCAGTCCCCGGCGTGGGCTTGATTTCAATGTTCAGGAAGTAGCCGTTGGCGATGCAGTAGTGCGCGATGGCGGCAAATGTGGGAATCGGTTCACCGGCAAAGCTGCGCGAGTGCCAGCCACCAGCGTCCAGTTGCGACAACGCACTCCACGGGTAGTCGCCCGCCACTGCGCTCAGGCCTGTGCCCCATTGGGCTTTGGCATTGGTGGTGCGTTGCAATGTGCTGTCGTGCAGCAGAAACGGCACACCATCGCTGCTGAGCTTCACATCGCACTCAAACATCCTGTACCCGTGGCTGGCGCCCAAGCGAAACGCGGCGAGCGTGTTTTCCGGCGCCAGCTTGCCAGCACCGCGGTGGGCGACCCAGCGGGGGTAAGGCCAGTGAGGTAGCGAATCAGTGGTCATCAGGTTTCCACACGCCGGCCGGTAGTGGCATCGAAGTGGTGAATTTTGCCTGCACGCGGCGTGACATGCACAGTGCTGCCAATCACTGGCACTGCAACTGACTCTTCGATACGCACGATCATGGTGTCATCTGCAGAGCTATCAACCCAGCGGCCATAGACCAAGCGTTCGGCACCCAACAACTCCACGGCCTCCACGCGCAACGCCCAACCCGAAGGCGTGATGTCCAGATGCTCGGGCCGGATACCGGTGATGACGCCGGGTTTGGTGCCGGGTGCGCTTTTGAGCAGGTTCATCGGCGGTGAGCCGATAAAGCTGGCGACAAAGGTACTGGCGGGCCGGTTGTAGACCTCTTCGGGCGTGCCGAACTGCTCCATGCGCCCCGCATTCATCACCAGCATGCGCTCTGCCAGCGTCATCGCTTCGACCTGGTCATGCGTCACAAACAGCGAGGTAATACCCAACTCGCGGTGCAGCTTCTGAATCTCCAGCCGCGTCTGCGCGCGCAGCTTGGCGTCGAGGTTGGACAGCGGCTCGTCAAACAAAAACACCTGCGGCTGGCGCACGATGGCGCGGCCCATCGCGACGCGCTGGCGCTGGCCGCCGGAGAGTGCGCGGGGTTTGCGGTCGAGAAAAGGTCCGATCTCCAGAATCTTCGCCGCCTTGTCCACGCGCGCCTTGATCTCGTCGACCGGCACCTTGGCGATCTTCAGTCCATAGGCCATGTTGTCGAACACGCTCATGTGCGGGTACAGCGCATAGTTCTGAAACACCATCGCAATGTCGCGCTCGGAAGGCTCCAGGTCATTGACCACGCGCCCGCCAATCGAGATGTTGCCCTCGCTGATTTCTTCCAGCCCGGCAACCATGCGCAGAAGCGTGGACTTGCCGCAGCCCGATGGCCCGACGATGACGATGAACTCCCCATCGGCGATGGAAGCATTCACGCCATGGATGACCTGGTTGGCCGTCTTGCCACTGCCGTAGCGTTTGATGACGTTAGAAAGTTCGATGGAGGCCATAAGGAGAAGAATGAGGGGGAGTCTTAGCTCAAAAGCAAGAGAGCAGGGGATAGCCAAGGGCAAATCGGCCCCAACTTCGCACCCCACGCTGCGTCGTTGCGCGTGAGCTCTCGAAGAATAGGAAGACATGCGGAGTCATTTTTCCGAGTCCACCAGACCTTTGACAAACCACTTCTGCATCAATATCACGACCAGCGCGGGTGGCAACATCGCCAGCATGGCGGTGGCCATCACGATGTTCCATTCCGTCTGCGCGTCGCCACCAGAAATCATCTGCTTGATGCCGACCACCACCGGGTACATGTTTTCTTCGGTGGTCACCAGCAGCGGCCACAGGTACTGGTTCCAGCCGTAGATGAACTGGATGACGAACAGGGCGGCCATGCTGGTGGCGGAGAGCGGCACCAGAATATCCTTGAAAAAGCGCATCGCGCCCGCACCATCGACGCGCGCGGCCTCGACCAACTCATCGGGCACGGTAAGAAAGAACTGGCGGAACAGGAAGGTGGCAGTGGCGGACGCTATCAGCGGTACGGTCAAGCCCGCATAACTATTGAGCAGGCCGAGGTCTGCGACCACCTGGTAGGTCGGGCCAATGCGCACCTCCACCGGCAGCATCAGCGTCACAAAGATCGCCCAGAAGAAAAACATCCGAAACGGAAAGCGGAAATAGACGATGGCAAACGCCGACAGCAGTGAGATGGAGATTTTCCCCAGCGAAATGACCAGCGCGGTCACCAGACTGACCACCATCATGCGGCCTACCGATGCGTGCGAGCCACTGCCTTCGCGGCTGCCAGACAGGGCGGTCTGGTAGTTGTCCAGAAAATGCGCGCCCGGCAACAGCGGCATCGGGGATTGCACGATGTCCTGCGCGGTGTGGGTGCTTGCCACGAAGGTGATGTAGATCGGAAACGCGACGACCAGCACGCCCAGAATCAGGATCGCGTGGGCCAGCAAACCCAGAGTGAGGCGACGTTCAACCATGGCCGAATGCCGCCGGGCCGCCCCAAGGCATGAGCGCCCCCTTGGGAGGCAGCGACCCGTGAAACGGTGGAGCGTGGGGGCGGGTCCGCATTAGTAATTCACCTTGCGTTCAACAAAACGGAACTGGACCACCGTCAATGCAACGACGATGGCCATCAGGATGACAGACTGAGCCGCCGAGCCGCCCAGGTCCATCGCCTTGAAGCCGTCGAAATAGACCTTGTAGACCAGGATGGCCGTGTCTTTGCCGGGGCCGCCTTTGGTGGCCGCGTCGACGATGGCGAAGGTGTCGAAGAAGGCGTAGACGATGTTGATGACCAGCAGGAAGAAGGTGGTCGGCGACAGCAGCGGGAACTGGATGGTCCAGAAGCGGCGCCACGGACGTGCACCGTCGATTGCTGCGGCTTCTATCAATGACTTGGGTATCGATTGCAGCCCGGCCAAAAAAAACAGGAAGTTGTACGAAATCTGCTTCCAGACTGCGGCCATCACGATCAGCGTCATTGCGTGCTGGCTGTTGAGCAGCGGGTCCCAGTTGAGGCCGATGTGGCGGATGCCGTAGGAGACGATGCCAATACTGGGCGCGAACATGAACAGCCACAGCACGCCTGCGACGGCAGGTGCGACGGCATAGGGCCAGATCAGAAAGGTGCGGTAAACGGCTGAGCCGCGCACCACGCGGTCGGCGAATACCGCGAGCACTAACGACAGTGAAAGTCCCAACGTGGCGACCAGGATTGAAAACACTGCCGTGGTCTGGAACGAGGCCAGGTAAGACGCGTCATTCCACAGGTTGCGGAAATTCTCCAGCCCGATAAATTCCACCGAGGTACCAAACGCGTCGGACTGCAGCACCGACTGGTACAGCGCCTGCGCCGCGGGCCAGAAGAAAAACAGTGCGATCACCGCCACCTGGGGTGCGATCAGCACCCAGGGCAACCACAGCGATTTGAAGACGACGCGCTTTTCCATAGTGTGTTTCCCGTTCGGACTGAGCTTGGCCTGTCCTGAGCTTGACGAAGGGGCGAAGTCCCCGCGAAGGGCTGCGCTTCGACAGGCTCAGCGCGAACGGCGTGTCATTTCTGTTTATTGGCTTTTTCGAAGCGCTCCAGCATTTCGTCACCGCGTTTCACGATCGCGTCCAGCGCTTCTTTGGCCGACTTTTTACCGGCCCAAACCTGTTCCAGCTCTTCGTCTTCGATCGCACGGATCTGTACATAGTTACCCAGCCGGATACCGCGCGATTTGTCGGTCACCTTGCGGATCATCTGGTTCACGGCGACATCGGTGCCAGGGTTTTGCTTGTAGAAGCCGGACTTTTCGGTCAGCTCAAACGCGGCGGTGGTGATGGGCAGGTAGCCGGTGCGCTTGTGGCTGGCGGATTGCACTTCGGGTTTGGACAGGAAATCAAAGAACTTGGCGATACCTTTGTATTCCTCGGGCTTCTTGCCCGCCATGACCCACAGGCTGGCGCCGCCGATCACGGTGTTTTGCGGCGCGCCGGGCACGTCCTGGTAATGCGGCAGCGGGGCCAGGCCAAACGCGAACTTGGCGTTCTTCTTCACGTTGCCGTAGAAGCCGCTGGAGGTGGTCATCATCGCGCACTCACCCGACGCAAAGCTGGCTTCCGGCACATTGCCGCGGCCCTTGTAGACGAATAGGCCTTGCCTGGCCATATTGGCCAGGTTTTCGATATGGCGGATGTGCAGCGGCGAATTGACCTTGAGCCGTGCGTCCATACCGCCCAGACCGTTTTGCTTGGTTGCGAACTCTACGTTGTGCCAGGCGGAGAAGCTCTCCAGTTGCGTCCAGCCCTGCCAGGAAATCGAGATCGGGCATTTATGGCCACTGGCCTTGAGCTTGGCGGCGGCCAGCGCGACTTCGGGCCAGGTAACCGGGGCCTTGTCCGGGTCCTGGCCCGCGGCCTTGAAGGCATCCTTGTTGAAATAAAAAACAGTAGTGGAGCTGTTGAACGGGAAGCTCAGCATCTGGCCATTGGGCGCGGTGTAGTAACCGGCGACTGCGGGCACATAGACCTTGGGATCGAACTTGTAGCCCGCGTCCGTCATCACCTTGCCCACGGGCACGATGGCAGTCTTGCTGGCCATCATCGTGGCGGTGCCCACCTCGAACACCTGCAGGATGTGCGGCGCGTTGCCTGCACGGAAGGCCGCGACCGCCGAGGTCATGGATTCGTCGTAGGTGCCCTTGTAGGTGGGCACGATCTTGTAGTCTTTCTGGCTGGCATTGAACTCTTTGGCCAGGTCGTTGACCCATTCGCCGTTGACGGCGGTCATTGAGTGCCACCACTGGATTTCGGTCTGAGCCTGGGCGTTTAGGGACAAGGCCGCAGCCAGGGCGGCGATTGGGAGGGAAATGCGATAGCGTTTCATGAGGTTTCCTGAGCAGTTTCAGACCAATTACAACGGACATTGACCACAGAGAAGCCTAGTGCTTTCCACTAGTGCATCAGGGTGATTGCTGCACTGCGGTACTATCTCCAGTCCGCCTCTGCGGGCCAGTATGCGCCGCGTCGGCTGCAACCCCAAAATATTGATGAACGCCCCCACATCGCTCCATCACTTGCTGCCCGCTACGGGTACAGCCGCACCTGCGCATGAGCGCATCCGCGAAATCCCCTACAACTACACCTCGTTTTCCGACCGTGAAATCGTGATCCGCCTGCTGGGCAGCGCTGCCTGGGAGAAGCTGAACCAGTTGCGTGGCGAACGTCGTACGGGCCGTTCCGCCCGCATGTTGTACGAGGTGCTGGGCGATATCTGGGTGGTGCAGCGCAACCCCTATTTGCAGGACGACCTGCTGGACAACCCCAAGCGCCGCCGTTTGTTGGTCGATGCGCTGCAGCACCGTCTGGGCGAAGTCGAGAAGCGCCGCACGCCAGAAACCGACCCTGTGCGCGACGCCATGGTGGGCACTTTGCTGGTCGCCGCCCGTTCGGCGGTGCAGGCATTTGACGCATCGTTTGTCGAAGTGTCCGCGCTGCGCAAGAAGACGCAAAAGGTTTTGTACCGCCTGACGGCCAAAGACAACGTCAAGTTCGACGGCCTGAGCCGTGTTTCTCACGTAACCGACGCGACCGACTGGCGTGTGGAATACCCGTTTGTGGTGCTGGCGCCAGACTCGGAAGAAGAAATGGCCGGGCTGGTCAAGGGCTGTATCGAACTGGGTCTGACCATCATCCCGCGTGGCGGCGGCACCGGATATACCGGCGGCGCGATCCCGCTGACCTGGAAGAGCGCGGTGATCAACACCGAAAAGCTTGAGGCCATGACCGAGGTCGAGATGAAGACGCTGTCCGGCATGGACCGCGAAGTGGCAACCGTTTGGTCGGAAGCGGGCGTGGTGACGCAGCGCGTGGCCGATGCGGCCGAGCGCGGCGGTTTTGTGTTTGCGG
>JAYWAV010000395.1:0-3274 GCA_043782015.1 Rhodoferax sp.
AACGGGTAGTTCGCGCCCGGCCACTATGCTGTTGAGATCAGCATTGGGGCCGTAGACGCTACGCAAGTAATCGCTGTATTGCTGTGGCGTCAATCCCAGTTTGACCGCAATGCCGCCAACGGTGTCGCCGCTCTGCACGATGTACCCAGGGGTGGTGCTTTCACTGTCGGGGGCGTTGGCCAGGGCGGTGTTGGGGTTGAAGACGGTGGAGGCTGAGATGACGGTTTCAGGGTTGACGCTGCCGCGACCGCCACCTGCAGTGTTGGGGAAGCCGTAGTTGCTACCGGTGTTACTCGCCGCCACATCACCCGGCAGCACGGTCTTGCCGTTGGAATCCATGCCCATGACAAGCGCGCCATCCGTACCCGCTTGGAACTGGCCATCCACCAACCTGCCGGGCAAACGGACCTCCATGATGGCACCAGTAGCAGGGTCTTTGTAAGTCGTGACTTGTACTGTACTTTGGCGTTGTTCGGTGTTGCTGCCAGCACCAACTGTTTGGATCGGACCATTGGGTGCGTAGTGAGTGGAGCCCACTTCGTAACCTGATGTGCTCAGGCCATTCATAACGTTGCGTTGCTGGACAGAAATCGTCGGATTCGTCTTTGCAATACTGTCCTGCATCACTGGATTGGTGCTCGGCCAAGGCATGCCTGTGAATGGGTCGCCTTCAACACCTACTGAGCCGGAGAAAAGAGGCGGGACATTGATGGTGACGAAATGCCCTTCTTGGCTGGCGACACCGAGCTTTAAAAAGTTGCCGGCTAGATGAGAGTCCACGGTCAGTGACGCGTCACCATTTTGATTCCCCGGCTCTGTGTACATCACAGTGGTGCCGGGCATCTTGCTGCCCGGCATGACAGAAACCGGGTCACGCGCCATTACATGGTTGGTGATGTTGGGGTACTCACCCTCTGGTATCAGATTGCCCGTGCCATAGGGATTAAAAGTTTCCGCTTTGAGTTGCGGATTCTCTGCAGCAAGGACTTGGGTGATTGAGGCGCCCAAGGAGTGGCCCGTGAGACTTAGGTCGGTGTCTGGGTTGCCGTTGTTATCGGCAATATAGATTCGTGTCCTATCTAAAAACACCCTAGCCGAGTTCATTTGATCAGGGAGTTGACCTAAACCCATGCGCATATCGGCACCACCATCCCGATAAGTTTCGGTCGGGTTCCGGACGAATTCTGTGCCACGACTGACCAATTCATATTGACCAGTGTCTGTGTTTTTGAATAGCGCCCCTTGATAGCCGGTAGGTTGGTCATCGGTCAAGATTACTTGCCAATGGCTACCGTCTGGGGCGGTATAGACCTTACCCTTCTGATTTTCGCCAACTTCATAAACTATGTTGGCTAGAAAAGCATCGCTGGATTTATAAGTCACGATCTACTCTGCTTTCGTCAACTTTGCTTCCAACTCTGAATAGAGCCAGAAATTCATCAATCGCTCTCTATTACCTACCGACTGCTCTTCGGTAAGTACCAAACTTTTATAGCGTTTGTGTTCTGCTATGGGCATGCAAAACATTTCATTTTTTAATACTTTGAGTCGCACTTCACCGCCATCACAGACAGCATTCTCTGGATCGCCATAACTCGTTGCCCCCATTTCAGCTGGATTCAAACCAGCGTCAGCCTTGTATTGAAGATGCCATGTCTCTTCCTTCCAATCTGCGAATAGGGACACGTAGCGGTCCCGATAAATCGTTATTTCGTAATGCTGGCCATCCACCCTGGTGGGCTTCAATACTTCGTATCCAGAGCGACAAATTGCGTTTTCGGTCTGCGCTCCCCCGCACCAGCGCCGATACCATTTGGCGTCACCGTAAGCGTTTTGTCGGAACATCAGGTCAAACCCTCTGTCGAACGGAAACCTTCCACGTATAGTCACCGCGTCATGTGCAAAGGGGTTCTTCCAAGGGGTGAATATCACTTGCCAAAGTAAATACAACACCAGCAATACTGTGATGACTTTGTGACGGCGTGAAAATGTCCCAAGCCATATCCATGCCCGTTGCAAAGCGTTAAAGGGAATTGCCACCATGTCGTCCTTGGTGATTGCACCAGAAGTGTCCAGTCGTGAATCTTGGTGTCACTTTAGAGACATTGAGCGTCGCCGTCCATCCCCCGAACGGGGGATACAACAACACTTTCCTGCTGCGATCCGCCACACGTCTTCATTCGCACTTGTACGCAAATAGTGCCCGTGGCGCTCATGGAATGTGCCGAGGAAGTCATTAATTTCATAGTAAGCGCGGGTTTTCGAAAATAGGGTTTGCGCGATCAGGGTTATGCCTAGGCTGGCGTTCTTTACGCGCACGGGCGCTGCTGCGGGCGTATCGCCGGCCACACGGCCATAGGTGGCACCGAACCATTGGGTCTTCTCCAGATCGGCGTCGCCATTGGTGTTGCGGTAAACCGTCTCTTCTTGTGGACCAGCCGTTTGCTGAGTGGTCGCGACATTCTTGATCGCATCTTCCAGTGCGACATTGCCTTGCACATGCACCACCATGGCGCCATAGCTTTGGCTCTTGCCATCTGCGTTTTGCGTCGCATGGTTCTGGATGGCGCCGCCTGGGGTTTGCACGGCTAGGCCGCCTGTTGTGACAGGTAAAAAGGAGCGCCCCGCGACAACAAAGTGCCCAACTCCGCTGCTGGCACAGCAGGTGAACACAGGTAGCCCTGAAACGCTTCACAGCCCAGCCCCTGCAAATAATCCCGCTGGGCTAAGGTTTCCACGCCCTCTGCGACCACCGCCAGCTTCAATGCCTTGGCCATCGCAATCGTGGCGCTCACAATGGCACGGTCACTTTCATCTTCCGGCAGCCCCATTACAAAGGCGCGGTCGATCTTGAGTTTGGCAATCGGAAATTTCTTCAAATAGGCCAGGCTGGAATAGCCGGTACCAAAATCATCAATCGCCAGACTCAGGCCCAGATGCGCCAGCGCATGCAAGCGCGCCAGCGCTTCATTGGCATCCTGCACCAGGATGGATTCGGTCAACTCCAGCTCCAACAAACTGGCCGGCAGGCCCGCGTTGCGGATCGTGCTCGCCACACGCTCCACAAAGCCGTTCTGCTGGAACTGCAGCGCTGACACATTGACCGAGACGATGACCGGCGTGCCAGCTTCATGCCAGCGCCGCGCCTGCGCGACGGCTTCTTCCAGCACCCAGTTACCCAAGGTGATGATGAAGCCCGACTCTTCCGCCAATGGAATAAACGTCGAGGGCGGCACGTGGCCCAACTCCGGATCGGTCCAGCGCACCAGTGCCT
>JAYWAV010000396.1:0-9041 GCA_043782015.1 Rhodoferax sp.
GGTGGATGGGGAGTGCAGTGCCGCCACGCAGTGCAATGCGGGCTCCAGCGCTTGCGCCGCCTGCGCGTCCAGCCAGACCAAATCGTGCACGCCATTGGCTTGCCCCTGGTGTGCAATCGCCTGAAGTTTGGCGCGTTGATCTGCGTGGGTCGCAACGATCAGCTTGCCGCAGCGCTGGCACGCAATGCCGCGCTCGGCGCAGTAGGCATACAGCAGTTCCCGGCCGCGCACGCACAGCCCGGCTTTCAATGACCCCGTGGGGTAGTACATCCCGCCATGGATCACCTCGCTGTTGCGGGCGCTGGTCTGGGTGCCTATGGCGCTCTGCGCTTCCAGTACCAGCACATCGCGCCCCGCCAGTGCCAAGGCGCGGGCCACCGCCAGCCCGACGACACCGGCACCAATGACGACACAATCCACCTGCTCTGCGGTCGCCTCCCTCATGGCAGGCGTCTCATTGCAATTCCAGTTTCTTGTCCTTGCCCGCCTCGACCAGTTTGCGGTTGGCCGGTACTTTCAGATAGGCGCGGGCTTCTGCGTTGGACAGGCCGAACGTCAGGCTCACCGGGCCACTGGCCGTCTGGCCGTAGGCATAGCCGCGTACTTCGCTGAGCATGGCAAACTGCAAATCCACTGCCGATCCATCGTTACAGCGCAAATCCATCGCGCCTGCGGTGGTTCCGGTAAATCGCAGGGAACCCCCGCAACTGGTGATGGGCCCCTGTTCGGCAGAAAGCGTCACGCGCCCGGTGCGGTCTGGCACCAGCTTCACAACACCCTGCAACACCTGGTCATTGACGATGGCCACAGCGTCCATGCTGCTGGTCAGTGGCCAGGATGCGTAGTCATTGATCCTGGCGCACCCGGACAGGACGGACAGGGTCGTCAACATCAGGGCACTGGGCAAAGGATGCATGCGCATGGAGGGTTCTCCCATTCGGCTGGCGTAGCCGGTGTACCATCTTAGCCAAACTGCCGTTGGGCCCAGGCCCTGCCCTATACCCAAAGACACCGTATGAGCCAGGAACCAGCAACCGTTACCGCCACGCCTGAAGTCAAACGCATGCCGCTCAAGGCCCTCGGGCTGCGCACGGGCATGGCATTGCAGACCCGCCGCCTGAAGGAAGGCGCCAGCAAAAAGGAATCGCAGTTCTTCGGAGCGATCGAGGGCAAGGGCGTGATGGTCGGCCCTATGGGTTCGGACGCGGTACAAACCGGGCTGGAGGAAGGCGAGGTTTGCGTGGTACGTGGCTTTACCGGGCAATACGAGTTTTCATTCCTGAGCAAGGTGTTGCAGACATTCGAGAAACCGTTTGCCTACGCACTATTGGCCTATCCAGCCCAGGTCGATGCCCATCTGGTGCGCAAATCCATGCGCATCCGTACGTCATGGCCCACCACGGTGCAACTCAACGGCGCCGCGCAGGAAATTGACGTCACGCTGATTGACATGAGCGCTTCGGGCGCAATGATCAAGGCCCCGTCGGCACTGGCCGCTTTGGGGGAAGTGATCCAACTGCATATTGCCGTCATCATCGACAACACGCCCGCTGAACTGAGCATTCAGGCCACCATTTGCCACAACAACAAGGCGGCGCAGGACGATGGGTTTTTCATCGGGCTGGCATTCAAGAGCCTGACGCAGCAAGACAAGCTGGTATTGAACTATCTTGCGCAGCCGCCTGCGCTGGCCTGAGATCGAAAAGCTTTTACCCAACAAAAAAGGACTTGAGCGTTGCCGCTAAGTCCTTGGATGTTCACCAACAAATTTGGTGGGCAGTACAAGTTTCGAACTTGTGACCCCTGCAGTGTGAATGCAGTGCTCTACCCCTGAGCTAACCGCCCTGATTTTTCTTCAGGAAAGCCTGAGATTATACATAATCTTTAGCCTACTCTGGGCCAGAGCGTTTTACCGCCGCTGGATTTGTCCAGTTGCACCAGTACCTCTTCGTGCGCTGTCAGCTCTTGGGCATTGGCCGCGATCACCGGCAATTCGAAGCCACGCAGGTCGATTCGTACGGCCACAACCCCGCCCTCTTCTCCAGAGCCCGCGTCGATCAGCAAAGCATCTTGCCCACGTGTGAGGTTGATATATACATCGGCCAGTAGCTCAGCATCCAGCAAGGCTCCGTGCAAGACGCGCCCGGATCGGTCCACTTCCAGCCGGTCGCACAAAGCATCCAGGCTGTTGCGTTTGCCGGGGAACATCTCCTTGGCCATCACCAGTGTGTCGGTGATGGAAACCGCGTAATCCTTGAACACCGGGCGGCCAGTGCGGGCCAACTCCATGTCCAGAAACGACAGATCGAACGGCGCGTTGTGGATGATGATTTCTGCATCCGCCACGTAGTCGACCAGCTGCTGTGCAATCGCTTCAAAATTGGGTTTGTCACTCAGGAATTCAGTCGTCAGCCCGTGGACGCGCAAGGCACCCTCGTCGCTATCGCGTCCGGGGTTCAGGTAGAAATGCAGGTTGTTGCCCGTTAGCTTGCGGTTGACCAGTTCCACGCAGCCAATTTCCACCATGCGATCCGGTTTGTCCGCATGGTTGGCGTAAAAGCCCGTAGTTTCCGTGTCCAGAAAAATTTGGCGCATGACCGACCTCAATGGTTCTCTTTGGCGTGGTTGATCGAATACTTTGGAATGTCGACAACCAGGTCTTTTTGGGCCAGGATGGCCTGACAGCTCAGGCGTGAATTGGGCTCCAGCCCCCAAGCGCGGTCCAGCAGATCTTCTTCGGTCTCGTCCAATTCGTTCAGCGATGCAAAGCCTTCGCGCACGATCACATGGCATGTGGTGCAAGCCGCACTCATGTCGCAAGCGTGTTCGATGTTGATGCCGTTTTCCAGTAGCGCTTCACAGATGGAGGTGCCAGCAGGCGCCAAGACCTCTCGGCCTTGCGGGCAGTAATCGGGGTGCGGCATGATTTTGATAATGGGCATGGGGATTATTGTCGTTGGGTCAGATTTTCGGATTACAAGGCCGCGATGTTTTTGCCGGACAAAGCCTTGGAGATGCCTTTGTTCATGCGCATCGCAGCAAAAGCCTCTGTGGCGTTGGCCAGGGCTTTAGATTGGGCTTCGATGTGGGCGGCGTCCTCAGAGGTGCTGGCTTCCAGCAGTTGTGCCATCGCAACGTCAATCGCAGTGCGCTCATCGAGCGCCAACAATTCGCCGTCTGCATCCAGTGCGCTGTGGGTGGCCAGTAACAGCCGATCTGCATCTACACGCGCCTCCACCAGCGCGCGCATCTTCACATCGGCCGCGGCGGTCGTGAAACTATCCTTGAGCATTTGCGCGATCTGGTCGTCGGAAAGTCCGTAAGACGGTTTGACGTCGATACGCGCTTCGACACCGCTGACCTGCTCTTTGGCGGAGACGTTCAGCAAGCCATCGGCATCTACCGTAAACGTCACGCGGATGCGCGCGGCGCCTGCCGCCATCGGTGGAATGCCGCGCAGCTCAAATCGCGCCAGGCTGCGGCAATCTGACACCAGGTCCCGCTCACCCTGCACCACATGCAGCGCCAGTGCGGTCTGGCCGTCCTTGTAGGTTGTGAAATCCTGCGCCATCGCGGTGGGGATGGTCTGGTTGCGCGGAACGATGCGCTCGACCAGGCCGCCCATGGTCTCGATGCCCAGCGACAACGGAATCACGTCGAGCAACAGCAAATCACCGGAAGGGTTGTTACCTGCCAGTTGGTTCGCCTGAATGGCAGCGCCCAAAGCCACGACTTCGTCGGGGTTCAGATTCGTCAACGGCGCCTTGCCAAAGAAATCAGCGACCGCGGCCTGCACTTGCGGCATGCGGGTGGAGCCACCGACCATCACGACGCCTTGAATGTCGTCCTTGGTCAGTTCGGCATCGCGCAATGTCTTGCGCACGGCCTGCAGTGTGCGGGCCGTCAGCGCTGCAGTCACAGCTTCAAATTGTTCACGGTTCAGCGACATATCCAGCGCGCCGGCGGACAAATCGACCTCGGCGGTCACGATGTCTTCGGAGGACAGTGCTTCCTTGCAACCACGGGCCGCCGCTTGAATCAATGCGCGGTCTTCGGGCGTATCGGCTGTCAAACCGGATTCGGCCAGCAGCCAGTCGGCCAACGCGCGGTCGTAGTCATCACCGCCCAATGCTGATTCGCCACCTGTCGCCAACACCTCAAATACGCCAGAGGTCAGACGCAAGATGGAGATATCAAAGGTACCGCCGCCCAAGTCGTAGATGGCATATACGCCTTCCGATGCGTTGTCTAGGCCGTAGGCAATAGCCGCAGCCGTAGGTTCGTTGATCAGACGCAGAACATTCAGACCGGCCAACTTGGCCGCATCTTTGGTGGCCTGGCGCTGCGCATCGTCAAAGTACGCGGGCACGGTAATCACCGCGCCAAATAAGTCGTCGTTAAAGGTGTCTTCTGCGCGAAAACGCAGTGTGGCCAGAATCTCTGCGCTTACTTCTACCGGGCTCTTGGCTCCGGCAATGGTGCGCACTTGCACCATGCCCGGTGTGTCCAGCAACGCATACGGCAGCTTGTCAGCGCCAGCGATGTCTTTCAAGCCACGACCCATCAGACGCTTGACCGAAGCGATGGTGTTGCCGGGATCGGTGGTCTGATTGGCCAGCGCGTCAAAGCCAATCTGGCGGCGCTCGGCGTCCAGGTAACGTACGACGCTGGGCAATATCACCCTGCCCTCGCCATCCGGCAAACACTCGGCAATGCCGCTGCGCACTGCTGCAATCAGCGAATGCGTGGTGCCCAGGTCAATGCCAACGGCAATGCGCCGCTCGTGCGGATTGGGCGATTGGCCGGGCTCGGAAATTTGCAGAAGCGCCATGAGAACTATTCGAGCTGGTCCAGGCGCTGGTGCAGATCCTGGGAGAATTTATCGACAAACATCAACGCACGCACCGTCGCCAATGCGGCGGGATAGTCGTGCTGTTGATCCAATTGGGTTTCACATTGTTGCAGCAGTTGCCTCTGCGCCGCTTGCACCTCGTCCAGCAGTGTTTCCACCGCAGCGGATGAAGCCGCGTCATCCAGCATTTCGCGCCATTCCATCTGCTGCATCAAGAATGCAGAAGGCATTGCGGTATTGCTGTGGGCGTTGACCGCATGGCCAGCGAGCTCACAGAGGTAAGCGGCACGCTTGAGCGGGTCTTTGAGGCGCTGGTAGGCCTCGTTGATGCGTACGGACCATTGCATGGCTACACGCTGTGCTGCTGCACCTTGGGCTGCAAATTTATCGGGGTGGGCTTCGCGCTGCAGGTCTTTCCAGCGGGCGTCAACAGCCGCGCGGTCCTGCGCGAATTGTTGCGTCAGGCCGAAAAGGGTGAAGTCATCATCTTGCAGGTTCACACGCGGAACGATTCACCGCAACCGCACTTGTCGCGCTCGTTGGGATTGTTGAAACGGAAGCCTTCGTTCAAGCCTTCGCGCACAAAGTCCAGCTGTGTGCCATCGATATAGGCCAGGCTCTTGGGGTCGACCAACACTTTGACGCCATGGCCCTCGAACACTGTGTCTTCCAGCGGCAATTCGTCCACGTACTCAAGCGTATAGGCAAGGCCAGAGCACCCGGTAGTTTTGACGCCCAAGCGCACGCCAATGCCCTTGCCCCGTTTGGTGAGGTAGCGGGTGACATGCCGTGCGGCGGCTTCGGTCAGGGTAACTGCCATTTCTAATCAGTCTCTCAATCAGTTGGGGACAGAGCTAAAGATCTGTCCCGCAAAGTTATTAATTCAGGTGTTTTTTTTTATAGTCTTCCACGGCCGCCTTGATGGCGTCTTCTGCCAGGATGGAGCAATGGATTTTCACCGGCGGCAGTGCCAGTTCTTCAGCGATCTGGCTGTTCTTCAACGCAGCCGCTTCGTCCAACGTCTTGCCCTTGACCCATTCGGTCACCAAGGAGCTGGAAGCAATGGCCGAACCACAGCCGTAGGTCTTGAAACGTGCGTCTTCGATGACGCCGGTTTTGGGATTGACCTTGATCTGCAGCTTCATCACGTCACCGCAAGCGGGCGCGCCCACCATGCCCGTGCCAACCGAGTCGTCGCCCTTTTCAAAGCTACCGACGTTGCGGGGGTTTTCGTAGTGATCAACGACTTTTTCTGAATATGCCATTTGGATTACCTCATATATTGAATTACACGTTGATGCCGCTAAGCCACAAATGGGTCAGACCGCGAAGCAGGACCGCAGACAGTGCGAATAGCACGGCAAGGGCTTGCGACAAAGGGCTGGCTCATTTTGGCGACGCGGCATCAATGTGCCGCCCATTGGATGGTGGAGATATCAATGCCTTCTTTGTACATGTCCCACAAGGGGCTCAGGTCACGCAGTTTGGCCACGTTTTTCTTGATAGTGTCGATCGCATAGTCGATCTCAGCCTCGGTCGTCCAGCGGCCAATCGTCATGCGCAGGCTGCTGTGGGCCAGTTCGTCACTGCGGCCCAAAGCGCGCAGTACGTAGCTGGGTTCAAGAGACGCTGAAGTGCAAGCCGAGCCTGAAGACACAGCCAAGCCCTTGATGCCCATGATCAGCGACTCGCCTTCAACGTAGTTGAAACTCATGTTCAGGTTGTGCGGCACACGCTTTTCCTTGTGGCCGTTGATGAACACCTGTTCCACGCCTTCGAGACCCGCCAGCATGCGGTCGTGCAAAGCCTTGATCCGGATGTTCTCGGCATGCATTTCTTCCTTGGCGATGCGGTAGGCCTCGCCCATGCCGACGATCTGGTGCGTGGGCAAGGTGCCGCTACGCATGCCGCGCTCGTGGCCGCCACCGTGCATCTGCGCTTCGAGGCGGATGCGTGGCTTGCGACGCACAAACAGCGCGCCAATGCCCTTGGGGCCATAGGTTTTGTGCGAGGTCAGACTCATCAAATCAACCGGCAATGTAGCCATGTCGATGTCAACACGGCCAGTGGCCTGCGCGGCGTCAGAATGGAGAATCACGCCTTTTTCGCGGCAAATAGCACCAATGGCAGCGATGTCCTGGATCACACCGATTTCGTTGTTGACGAACATCACACTGGCCAGAATCGTGTCCGGGCGAATCGCAGCCTTGAAGACCTCCAGATTCACCAGACCGTCTTCCTGTACATCCAGGTAAGTGACTTCAAAGCCCTGGCGCTCCAGCTCGCGGCAGGTGTCCAGCACGGCTTTGTGCTCAGTCTTCACCGTAATGATGTGCTTACCCTTGCTTTTGTAGAACTGCGCAGCACCCTTCAAGGCCAGGTTGTTGGATTCTGTCGCACCCGAAGTCCAAACGATTTCACGTGGGTCGGCGTTGATCAGCGCAGCGACCTGCTCACGCGCTTTCTCTACCGCCGCTTCGGCTTCCCAGCCCCAGGCGTGGCTACGCGACGCTGGGTTGCCAAAGTGGTTACGCAACCAAGGAACCATCGCATCCACTACCCGCTCGTCGCAAGGGTTGGTGGCGCTGTAGTCCATGTAAATGGGGAAGTGGGGAGTGGTATCCATGGCTGGCTCGGTGCTGGCTAAATGCTTAAAAATTGGAAATCAGGGCTGGGCAAACGACTCGCTGTTTCAGGACTTGGCAAACGAGTTGCCAAGGGCAAATACCGAGTTCGGCGCGTTGATGCGAATCGGCTTACTAACTGGCATAGCGGAAATCGCGCGCTTGACGCTGGGCTTGTCTTCGATCTGCAGGCCTTTGGCCAACTGGTCGTCCACCAGCTTTTGCAGCGTGACCGAGTCTAGAAACTCGACCATGCGCACATTCAGCGAAGCCCACAGGTCATGGGTCATGCAACGCGTGCCTTCGCCGATGCAGTTTTCCTTGCCACCACACTGGGTGGCGTCAATCGGTTCGTCCACCGAGGTAATGATGTCGGCGACTGTGATGTCGGCTGCTTTGCGGGCCAATGTGTAGCCGCCGCCGGGGCCGCGGGTGGATTCCACCAACTCATTGCGGCGCAATTTGCCGAACAACTGCTCCAAGTATGAGAGGGAAATTTGCTGGCGCTGGCTGATCGCAGCCAGGGTCACCGGGCCGCCGCTCTGGCGCAAACCCAGATCGATCATGGCTGTGACGGCAAAACGGCCTTTGGTGGTGAGACGCATGGCAAACTCCTTGAGCGGATTTGGTTGACTAACGCGGTCAAGTATACCAAGAACCCCCGAACTTTGCTCGGGTACTTAGACTGAGCGGTCGCAATCCCGACTATTTTACTGGGGATGCCAAAACCACGAGGTTGTCGGCCCCCGGCGCGCCAAAGGCCTGCTCCTTCAAGATGTGCAGTTGGTCCCGAACCTGCGCCGCTTTTTCGAACTCCAGATTGCGGGCATGTTCCATCATCAACTTCTCTAAGCGCTTGATTTCACGGGAGATATCCTTCTCACTCATGTCTTCCACCTGGGCGCGCGCCATGGCATCGCGCTCCAGCCGGTCGGCCTCTTTGCCGGCCTTTTCGCTGTAAACACCGTCGATCAGATCGCGCACCTTCTTGACGATGGCCATGGGGGTAATACCCCGCTCAAGATTGTGGGCAATCTGCTTTTTGCGGCGCCGCTCGGTCTCGCCGATGGCCCGCTCCATGGAGTCGGTGATTTTGTCGGCATACAAAATGGCGCGGCCATTCAGGTTGCGGGCGGCCCGGCCTATGGTTTGGATCAATGAACGCTCGGACCGCAAAAAGCCCTCCTTGTCCGCATCCAGGATGGCGACCAATGACACCTCGGGAATATCCAGGCCCTCGCGCAGCAAGTTAATCCCCACCAGTACGTCAAAGGCCCCCAGGCGCAAGTCGCGCAGTATCTCCACGCGCTCCACCGTGTCTATGTCGCTATGCAGGTAGCGCACCTTGACGCCGTTGTCGCTCAGGTAGTCGGTCAGCTGTTCGGCCATGCGCTTGGTCAGTGTGGTGATCAGTACGCGTTCGTTTTTCTCGACCCGGATGCGGATTTCCTGCAGCACATCGTCCACCTGGTGGGTGGCAGGCCGCACTTCGACCTCCGGGTCGACCAGGCCTGTAGGGCGCACCAATTGCTCCACCACTTTGCCAGCGTGCTCTTTTTCGTAGG
>JAYWAV010000397.1:0-3257 GCA_043782015.1 Rhodoferax sp.
GCCTTGGCGCTGCCCTTGAATTGTTTCCAGTTACCTTCAATGCGATCCCAGTTCATGGTGTTTCCTTTCGAGGTTAAAAAAAGTAGTGAAAGTTACGCGCGGGGTTCGCCCTGCGCATTGACAGTGATCGTGCTGCCAGGAGGTGTTGTCACCTGCATGCGGTGTTCCTGGCCACGGAAGTTGTAGGTCACGTCCCAAAACTCGGGCTTGTCCGTATTGGCCGTGGTCGTGCAGCGTTGCACTTCCCGTGTCGTAGGGGTGTTATCGCGGCCGACGTTGGAGCCAATCGCTCCGCCGACCACGGCACCGCCTACCGTGGCAATATCACGGCCGGTACCGCCACCGACCTGGTGGCCCAGTACGCCGCCGATCAGAGCGCCAGCCAATGCGCCGCCTACATTGGGAGCACCCTTGTTCGACACTTCCTCACGCTCCATCCAGCAGCGCTGGGTTGGAGGACCAACCACAGCGCGCACGGAAGTCACGTTGGCCTGGTATAGACGCTCACCACCACGGCGACGGCTGTCATACACCGGCAGCGATGGCGGTGGTGCATAACGGGCTTCGTCAAAACGGGCTTCGCGGTGGACTTCGCGGGTCGATGAAATGCGGTCATCCAGACCCATTGCTATCAGTGAGGGATAGCGGCCTTCGCGCAGCACCAAACAACGACCACCGTAATAGATGTCGTTACAAACTTCCCAGCGGTCGTGCAACACAATGGCTGACGAAGCGCGGTCGTTAAAACCCGAGCGGGTGAAATTGTCCAGTGGCTTGCTGGTCGTTATCGATTTGCCCTGGAAATCCGGGTGTTCATAGAAAATGATTTGGGCACCAGCTTGCGCTGCAATTGCCACTGCGCTCGCTACGAGCAGGGTTTTGAAGAGTGTTTTCATAGTGGCTCCTGATGTGACTTGAAGACCCTTGCAACACACTGCTGATGTTTGCCGGGAACGTGATTGAATCTTCGCCCCGCTACCCTGCTGTGCCTAGCGGACAAGGCCGCGACCTGCCGTAGTCGGCGTCCTACAGGTCTTGCAACTTGTAGGACAAGTCCTGCATGCAAGCGGCTCCAGCGCCGACACAATGCGCCTGGCTTGAGGCGCATACTCAAAACTCCACAGAAACACATCGCCCATGCACGCGCTCAAGACCTTTATCGTTGAAGACAGTCAGGTCATCCGGGACAGCCTGGTTGCCACGCTGGAAGAACTCACGCCCGTCAAAGTAGTGGGTACCTGTGAAACGGAGATGACTGCGATTCAGTGGCTGGGTGCCACCGATTACCCGGTGGACCTGGTCATCGTGGACATTTTTTTGAAAAGCGGCTCTGGTCTGGGCGTGCTGCGTGCAATGCAGAAGTTGCAAGGGCCCGGTGCGGTCGTGGTGTTGAGCAACTACGCCACCGTGGACATACGGCGCAAGTGCCTGGAACTGGGCGCCGACCGTGTGTTTGACAAATCCAATGAGATTGATGCGCTGATTGCCTATTGCAACGCGCTGGCCCAGGGAGAGCCCGATGGCGTCAGCGCAGAGGCCGCGCCATGAAGCTGGCTATTCGATCAAACCATTCTTCAATGCGTAATAAGTCAGATCGCTGTTGGAGTCGAGCTTCATCTTTTGCATTACCCGGGTGCGGTAGGTGCTGACCGTCTTGATGCTCAGGCACATGCTGATGGCCATCTCGCCCACCACTTCGCCGCGGGCCAGCCGTAAAAACACCTGCAACTCGCGTTCGGACAGCTGTGCATGCGCCGGTTGATCGCCTTCGCCGCCCAGCCCATCCGCCAGACGCTCGGCTACTGCGGCGCTGATGTACTTGCGCCCGCGCACCACCGTGCGTATTGCCTTGACGATTTCTTCGGGGTCGCAGTCCTTGTTCAGGTAGCCACTGGCACCTTGGCGCAGCAGCGTGGTGGCATAGTGTTCTTCGGCAAAGCCGCTCAGAATCAGCACCGGCAGCTCCGGCGAACGCGCCTTGATCGCGGCCAGTGCGTCCACCCCACTTTGGTCTGGCATGGAAATGTCCATCAACAGAACATCCACACCGCCCTTGCGCACGATCTCCTGCGCATCGCGGCCATTCGTCGCTTCGGCCACGACCTGGAAATCTGCCTGATCAGCAAAAAACTGGCGCAAACCGACCCGAACCATGGCGTGGTCGTCAACGATGGCAATTCGAATCATGCAGCGGAGCCCTTTGCGATGCATGATCCCACATTTCGCCTCGGGTAACTGCAGATGAATGTTTTCAAGCTCGTCAAACGCAGACCCGTGGTCTTCCTGCTGGCCATGGTGGTGGCAGTCGTCATGGTGTTTATCAGCGAGGTGTCGTACTGGAATTCCGTACGCAACCTCAATGCATTGACCGCCACCGGCATGGCGCGCACCAATATTCAGGGCATGCGCCATAGCATTCTGGCCGCGCAGACGGCACAGCGGAGCTATCTGCTGACCGAGCGCCGGGAATACCTGGTGCCTTACAACAAGGCCCTGGCCGATCTGGACACTACGTTTAGCTTTCTGCACGAACGCTACAACGCCGAACCGGCTGCCACTGAAATACTGGCCGGACTGCGCACGGTGACCGATACGCTGCTGGCCCAACTGGCGCAGACCATTCGCCAACACGGCGTGGGCCAGCGCATTGCGCTGGAAGACAGCGACGAGCCGCAAATGGCGGCGATTCAAAGGCTCAGCGACCAATTGCTGGACCTGGAGAGTGCCAGTGCAGCGGCCAGCCAGGACGATGTTTACCGCACGCTGATGCTCAGCCGCGTGGGTGTGGCCTTGCTCAGCGCAATCGCCCTGCTGGCGCTGGTGATGTATTTGCGCCAGAGCTTTGCATTGGTACGGCAGCAGCAGGTCATGCAACACATTGCCCAAGACGAGCGCGACCGGCTGGAAATTGAAGTGCGCCAGCGCACGGCCCAGCTCACCGAGCTAACCTACCACCTGCAAACCGCGCGCGAAGACGAACGCCACCGCCTGGCGCGCAATCTGCACGACGACCTGGGCGCGCTGCTGACCTCGGCCAAGCTGGATGCGGCACGCATACGTTCGCGACTGTCAAACGCTGGCTCCACGTCCGAGTCGCTGGGTCTGCTGGCCCATCTGGTGGATACCCTCAATAGCGGCATTGCGCTGGGCCGACGCATCATTGAAGACTTGCGCCCCTCTGCGCTGAGCAACCTCGGGCTGGTCGCCACACTGGAGATTCTGGTGGGTGAGTTTGCGGCGTACTCGGGGGTAAAGAT
>JAYWAV010000398.1:0-8998 GCA_043782015.1 Rhodoferax sp.
GGATGAGTTGGGTAACGACTATGTGCGCACTGCCCGTGCCAAAGGCGTCTCGGAGAACCGCATTTTATTCAAGCACGTGCTGCGCAACGCGATGATTCCCATCCTGACCAATGTCGCAACCCTGCTGCCCGGTGTCTTCGTCGGATCGTTCCTGATCGAAAGCTTCTTCTCGATACCGGGTCTGGGGCGCGAGGTGATTCTGGCGGTAAGCCGAGGCGACTATCCGGTCATTCAGGCCTTCACTGTCTATCTGGCGGCGCTGACGATGGTGATTAACTTGATCACCGATGTGATGTACAAATTTGTTGATCCGAGGGTGGTGTTGAAATGAGCGTGGTTACTTTGCAAGAGATTCCCCAATCCCCCGGCGTCTGGGCTTCGGCGTGGAAACGCTTGAAGGCCGACCGCGTCGGCATGGTGGCTTTGGGTGTGACACTGCTGTTCGTGCTGATGGTCTTGCTGGCCCAGTTCGGCCTGGTAGCCAAGGATTGGCAGAAGGAGGTAGGTACGCCGTTTGCGCCTCCGCATTTCATCGGCAAGATCGTGGACGGCTCGCAGACTGCCATCGTTGAAGGCGCCAGCGGCCCTAATATAGATATCAGCGACGTTGACCCGCTGGCACCCCGCTACAAAGAATGGAATGAGGCGGCATCTAAATTCAAACTGACCGAAACCCACAAATCTGACACGCTTCCATTAGGTGGCGACCAGTTGGGCCGCGATGTGCTGAGCAAGGTGGTCAAGGGTGCGCAAGTGTCCATCACTGCGGGCCTGCTGGCGGCGCTATTGGCGACACTGATAGGTACAGTGCTGGGCGCCGTGGGCGGTTACTTTGGCGGGCCGGTCGGCGACTTTCTGGAATGGGTCTACAACGTATTCACATCCATCCCCTACATCCTGCTCATTTTCGCGTTGGCGGCGGTGCTGAAGTATGGGCCGCTGGCAGGCTCGGTCGGGAGCGGCGTCTGGACCGTAGTCATCATCCTCGCAGTGGTGGGCTGGACCGGCATCTACCGCTTGGTACGCGCCGAATACATCAAGCACCGCTCGCGCGAGTACGTGCGCGCTGCAGAAGCCATTGGCGCGTCGCACTTTTCGCGCATGTTCGGCCATATCCTGCCCAACATCAGCCACGTCGTATTGGTGCAACTGAGTCTGCATGTGGTGAGTTTTATCAAGACCGAAGTCATTCTGTCCTTCCTGGGCCTGGGCGTGCCGCTGGACATGGTCAGCTGGGGCACGATGCTGAACGAGGCACAGTCCGAACTGGTTCAAGGCAAGTGGTGGCAGATGGCGACAGCGACGGTTTTCATGTCGGTTTTTGTAATGGCCTTCGCGCTGTTGACCGACGCGCTGCGCGATGCGCTTGACCCTAAATTGCGCTAGTTTCATTTTTTTGGGGTCAGACCACTTGCGAAGCAATATGCTCTGACCCCGACTGATTAGGATGACCATGAATAATTTGATCAGCGTACAAGACCTGCGGGTCGCATTTCGCGTCAGCAAGACCCAGACCGTTGAAGCGGTCAAAGGTGTCAGCTTCGATATTCCACACAACAGCACGGTTGCCTTAGTCGGCGAGTCTGGCAGCGGCAAAAGCGTTAGCGCAATGAGCATCGTCCAGCTGTTGCCTGACAACGCCATCATTGGGCCGGGCAGCAAGATCATGTACAGCGGACGTGACCTTCTGAAGACGCCGATTGAAGACATGCGCGCACTGCGCGGGCAAGATATTTCTGTAGTGTTTCAGGAGCCCATGAGCTCCTTGAATCCAGTCTTTACCGTAGGCGAGCAGATCGCAGAAGTGCTGCGCATTCACAAACATATGAACGTGCGCCAGGCGCTGGATCGCGCATTGGAATTGATGACGGAAGTCGGCATCCCCAACCCCAAAGAGCGCCTCAAGTCGTACCCGCATGAACTGTCGGGCGGGCAACAACAACGCGTGATGATCGCCATTGCCATCGCCTGCGAGCCCAAGCTGCTGATTGCCGATGAGCCGACGACTGCGCTTGATGTCACGGTGCAACGGCAGGTGGTCGAGCTGATGGCGCGGCTGCAGCAAACCCACAAGATGAGCATGCTGTTCATCAGCCACGACCTTGGGCTGGTGGGTGAAATATCAGACCAGGTAGTAGTGATGCGGCATGGCGAAGTGCGCGAGGCGGGCGATGCAGAGTCCATCTTCGGCCAACCGAAAGATGCCTACACGCGCGCTCTGCTGGCATGCCGACCCAAATTGAACGACCGCCCTCGCCGCCTGGCGGTGATTGACGACATCATCAACAACAAACCCGTGATCACGGAACAGCGTGTCAGCTTACCCGCGTCAGGACCAGCTCTCATTGAGGTCAAGGGCCTGAAGAAGGAATACGCGCTGAAAACAGGATTGTTCAAGCGCGATATTTTTAGTGCGGTCAAGAACGCCGACTTCACGCTGCACAAAGGGCGCACGCTCGGCGTGGTGGGCGAATCTGGCTCGGGCAAAACAACCATCGGCATGATGCTGACGCGCCTCACCGATGCCACGGCCGGCAGCATCATGTTTGAAGGCATTGACCTGGCCAAGCTCAGTGCCGCACAAATGCGCCGGTACCGTAGTCGCATCCAGATCATTTTCCAGAACCCCTATGCGAGTCTGAACCCGCGCTTCAAGGTCGGTCAGATCTTGATGGAACCTATGCGCATCCACAACATCGGCGCCAATGACGATGAGCGTGCCCAACGTGCAGTGGCCCTGATCGAAAAGGTGGGTCTACCGCGTGAAGCATTTGGCAAATATCCACACGAGTTCTCGGGCGGGCAGCGCCAACGCATTGCGATTGCGCGTTGCCTGACCATGAAACCCGAAATCATCGTCTGCGACGAAAGCGTCAGCGCGCTGGATGTCAGCGTACAGGCGACCGTGTTGAACCTGCTGCTCGACCTGCAGGAGGAGTTCGGTTTGACTTATGTCTTCATCAGCCACGACCTCGCCGTGGTGAAGTACATGGCCGATGACATTCTGGTCATGAACAAAGGTGAGATCGTGGAACACGGCAGCTCGGATGCAATCTATGCCAACCCACAGCACCCGTACACCAAACAATTGCTCGGAGCCATCCCAAAAGGACTGCACCTATGAAAAAAACATTGATCAGCATCGCGGTGACTGCGCTGCTGTTGCAAGCCTGCTCCAAGGCCCCCGAGCCCGTTGCACAGGACAGCAGCCACGCCAGCGCGATTGCCTGGAGCAAGCCGGACGGCGCCAACATTGATGCCATCTTTGCCCAAGCCAAGGCGAGCAATAAACCCGTATTCCTCTACTGGGGCGCAGTCTGGTGCCCACCGTGCAACCAGGTGAAAGCAACCGTTTTCAATCGGCAAGACTTCATCGAACGCAGCAAGCTAGTGATACCGGTGTATCTGGACGGCGATACGCCGGGCGCACAAAAGCTGGGTGCCCAATTCAAGGTGAAGGGCTATCCGACGATGATTTTGTTCCGACCAGACCGCACAGAGCTCACCCGCCTCCCCGGGGAAGTGGACGCCCAGCGTTATGTCGAAGTGCTGGACATGGCTGTTTCTTCGGGGGTTTCGGTCAAGGAATCTCTGGCCATGGCGCAAGGGGCCGACAAGTCCAAAATGACACCGCAGGCCTGGCGGCAACTGGCTTACTACTCCTGGGATCAGGATGAGGCCCAATTGGTGGCGGCCAAAGACAAGATCAACACGCTGAATGCGCTCGCCGCTGCCTGCCCTCAGGAATTCAGCGGTACCAAGGCGCGTCTTGCACTCAAATCCATTGTGGCCAGTGCGCAAGAACAGCGCCCCTTGTCAGACCCTTTACAGGCCCTGGCCTTGACCGGGAAAATCCTGGGCGATGCAGCGCTTGCGCGCGAGAGCTTTGACATATTGGTCAATTACAGCGCAGACATGCTGGCAGCATTGGCACCCCAAGCGGGCCCGGAACGTGCCGCGTTGTCGACGCAATGGAATACGGCGCTTGATCTGCTTGCAAAAGATGCAACACTTTCCAATTCCGATCGCCTGAGCGCTGTCTATGCCAAAGTAGATCTGGCAAAACTGGATGCTGCGAAGGGCACGCCATTCGCCCCCTCGCCCGCCTTGCTGACAGAGGTACGCGCAGCCGCCAGCAACGCCGACAAGACCATCACCAGCCAATACGAACGGCAGGCCGTGATACCGGGCGCCGCAGATTTGCTCAGCAAGGCAGGTTTGCATGATGAGTCAGACGCTCTGCTGAAGGCCGAGTTGCCCAAGGCCCTTTCGCCTTACTACCATATGCTTGTTTTGTCCTCCAACGCCAAAGAACGCGGCGACACCAAGGCGTCGCTGGACTGGGCAGAGCGGGCCTGGAACGAATCACAAGGCCCGGCAACACGACTGCAATGGGGTACGGGCTATTTGACCAAGCTCATCGACATCGCGCCGCAGGACGAGGCGCGCATCGCCAAGGTGGCATCTGGCATCTTGGCCGATCTGGAGCCCAAGCCAGAAACCTTTTATGAACGCAATCTTCGCAGCCTGCAGAAAATGGGCGCCAAGCTCATTGCATGGAATGGCAAAGGGCAGCACAGCAAGGTCGTAACAGATCTCACAGCGAAGCTGGATGCGGTGTGTGCGAAGCTACCAGTCGGGGATGAATCACGGGCAGCTTGCAGTAATGCCTTCAAGGTCAAAACAGCAAATGCAAAAACTTAATCGGACCGATGCCCGCTGACAAACTTATGCAACAGACTGGCCGCAAACGTTTGATAGGGACTACCCTCTTCAAGAGCACGTGCCTGCAAATTTCTTAAGTCCCAGCTCGAGATACGGATGTTCAACCGTTGATCTATTTTGAAAATTGCATCCGCTGCGGCCCGATACATCTTGACTTGCCCGGCCATATCGTATTGCTGGAAGGTTTGAGCGCACCAGCCTCCCATGCCTGCAGTATTTCCAGTTCTACTTCATCGTACTTGGCAGTGTTTTTCATGGGTTGCTCCGGTATTGCCTGGTTGCCTTTCGGCTGGGAATGATGGTTTTCAGAAAGCGTTCTGTGTCGGTTTCCACAAATGGCACGGCATAAACGTAGTCGTCAACCTGCACCATTGCAATTCGTTGC
The DNA here is from genome assembly GCA_043782015.1 of Rhodoferax sp. Taxonomy (GTDB): domain Bacteria; phylum Pseudomonadota; class Gammaproteobacteria; order Burkholderiales; family Burkholderiaceae_C; genus Allorhodoferax. Next base: position 5,111 of record JAYWAV010000398.1, read on the forward strand.
CCAGGGTACTTTTCCTGATTGGGATATTCGAGCATGGCGAGCTCATTTCCACTGCCGATTTCAAAAACCATGCGCTCGAACGAAATTTCTCGTTCCCGACTCAACAACTGGTTTTTATCTGGATTCCAATTGAAAATTCTATGTTTGGTGGGACTGTGTGCATATTGTGCACACATCCATGGAACTGGCAAAGTCCGCTTACATCAAAGTAGGTGCAGAAGTGGCAACGCCGCACAGTGGCATCACTCGCATATCCGGGAGTGCGTCCACTCATGCAAGGCATACATGAAAAAACCCCCCAGACTTTTCAATCTGGGGGGTTTAGGCAAACTTACTTCAACAAATATCAGAATTTGTAGTCGTAGTTAAAAGACAGCTTCATGCTGCGGGGCGCACTGTAACTCTGATAACCATAAGTAGCAAGTGTCGTCGTTGGATCGCCATCTGCCTCCTTATATTCGTTTCTGGAAATCACAGTTTGCTGATTCAGCACATTAAAGACATCCAACTTGAAGGTAAAGCCCTTCAGTGCAGCTGGCTTATAGGTCGTGCTCAGATCCACGGAGTAGTTCCATGGGAGTTCGCCCTGAGAGCCGCGAACGGCATCCTTACCACCGCAGTAGAAGAAAATCGCACCGTAACCATAGGGATCTTGAGTAATTGGATCAGGCGCATTTCCAAAACAGTTTAGAGGGCGACCAGACTCAGCAGCCAAATTGGCACCGAAGCCAACTTCACTGTTGTACTGGTAGAAGCCAAATGCCTTGATTTGGTGGGTACGATCATTGGGCAATCTACCGTTTGAATTGGCCATGATTTCCGGGAAGTCCCAGCTCACAGTTGCTGCAACGTCAGCCTGGGCCAAATCAGAATTCAGCTGGCCTTCCATGTTTCCACGGTTCTGTGCCCACGTGTAGTTAATCTTGCCATACCATTTTCCATCAAACGGATGCTCAGCAAACAGGTCAACTGCTTTGTAAGTGCGTTCCACGGCAGGGAAATTCGACATGTCTGCATTCGTCACGACCGCAGGGATCCGAACACCGTTGCCAACAAAGTCAAACAAGAACGTGTTGTCAACGCCTGGATTGAACAGTCGGCAATTGGAATCTGCCGCGGCAAGAGCGGTAGGCAATTTGTTTCGAATGGCATAGTTGAGCAACCCACGGCCATCACAGACGTCGTCAATGGTGGAACCCATCGAGCGATAAGTAAACCGCGCACCAACGTTCAAGGACTTTGAGATAGCCTTTTCGAAACCAATGGCAAACTCATCCTGGTAGTTGGTTTTAATTTCAGAATTAATGTAGTCGCGGAAGTCTTTGGATTGACCAAACTCATTGTTAGATGAATACACAGGACTCAGAGGTGTAGTTCCGGTTGGGCGGCCATTGGCATCCACACCGGTATAAGCCATCTCTTGCTTGATAAAAGTAGAGTTGCCCAGCTGACGAACCGCAACATTGGTCGGTACCGGCAGGTGATAACGTCCACCCGTTCCGAAAACCTTCAACGAAGAGTCACCATTGACATCCCAGGCCATGCCGATGCGTGGAGCCAACTGTTTTGGCAACGAGATGAATGTTTCGCCATCGCCATTCTTGTTGTCAAAACCTTCGTTTCGCAGCCCCAAAGTCAACAGCATACGATCCGTTACTTGCCAGCGGTCTTCAATGTACTGGGCATTTTGAATCGTAGAGGGTGACGACCCGCTTGATGTGTACTGACTTGTTACATAGTAGCCTGCTGCAGCTGACGGGTTATTAGCAACCGAACTCAGTGTGCTGGTGTTGAACTTATTGATAAGTGAACCAGGTGTCTTCACAAAGCCATAGGTGTACTGCGTCCCACCAGCCAGGGCCTGACCGTTGGTTGCCGAGATATTATTACGGTCAACACCTCCACGTAAGGTGTGCGCAGGTGACAGCTTCCACTCCAAATCAACACGATATCCTTTGTTGGAATCGTTTGCGCCAGGTACCTGAATAGAGCCACCCGTAGCTTGAGGATGCGGATAAGCACCCGACGGCGCGTAGGGCGCGTACTCTGTTGAGGGTGTGGAACCAATCTGTGAAAACGCTGGATTAAACCCAGCAGGAATCTGATCCATCGCAGTGAAACTGGTTCCCACCAGTGCCTGCAAGGTCAGGTTGTCCGTAAGATAACCCGTGTACTTAAGAATGTCGACGTGCGCGCCCGCAGGGGCATAACCGGCACGGGTACCCAAGGTGCTATCCCAATTCTTATTTTCGACACCACCAGCAAACACGTTGGTGCGCTGCAGCGTTCTGTAATCAAAGCCATAGTAGGAGTACGTGCGGTATACGTCCTGGTTAACTTTGGTGTATTCAAGTAGGTGGTTATCTGTGATATTCCAGTCCAATTTCAGGAGAAATCGGGGGTCATTGATATTGCGCTCTTGCCACGCAGCAGAACGACCGGAATCATTACCTGCCGTATCAGAGCCACGACGGATATATGAGTAACTGCTCTTAACGCCTTCATATGCCACATAAGCAAAGAGCTTGTCCTGAATCAGTGGTCCGCCGAGATAAAAACCGCGGGAAGATGACTCAAGTTTATTGTCTTGGTTATAAGCCCGAAGTTTGCCATCGGTAGCGATATTTTGTGGATCGCCCGTAACGGCAAAGTACTGATCCTTTTCAGCAGCACGTAAGGAACTCGGGGAAATACTGTAGCCAACGCCAAAGACCCAATCATTGGTACCTTTTTTGGAGATCAAGTTGACCACACCGCCTGTGGATCGTCCAAACTCCGCACCATAGCCCCCCGTCAATATTTGTGCTTGCGCTAGCGAATTGAAAGGCAACTGAGTAAAGCCAGTTTGCACGTAGGTGTTGGTAACCGGAAAGCCATTGATGTAATAAGCATTTTCAGAGGCGCCAGAACCACCGAAAGAAGGCGCTCCACCACCACCGTAGCGTGGGTCGCTCTTCGTGGTATTCGGGGCCAACTGGATAACCGCTGCAACGTTAGTTGCCACTGGAAGTTTTTCCAGTTCAGACGAGGTAAACGTAGATGTGGAGCCAGAGGCACTCACATCAATACCGCGGTTGAAAGCCGAGCTGCCGGTAACTTGAACGGTGCCCAATGAAGCGGAAGCAAAGGACGCCTCAACACCCTGACCCAACTTGACTTCAACCTCACGCGAGCCCACAACGGCACTACCTTTGACTGCGTCTACTTTGTAGCGACCAGTGGTCATTGAAGGCACGTTGTATCGACCAGTGGAATCCACTGTGATGGAGCGTTTGGCACCGGAATCAAGGTTGGTAAATGTAACTGTAGACCCGGCTTCAACTTGGCCGAATACGATACCTGTTGCGTTTGACTGCGCATAGACGGTGGTGACTACACCACTAGACAACGCGGCTGCTCCAAATGCAACCGCCAAGGCCTGGGCGACGACGGTCTTGCGGATAGCAAGACTCTTGTGCCTTTTGTATTCCATAAAGATTCCTTAAAAGTTGATGAAATAGGAGCAAAGCAAACTTTGCGCCACGATCGACAACTGCGCGTAAAAGATTTACGCACTGTTTCCATTTCGTGTGGTAACTGTACGGTAACGCGTCGGCTATTTGAATCGGGACAGTCCCGTTAACGCAAAAATAGGCGCGATGTGTCGCTGAAATACATCAATCTGAAATACACATTGTGTAATAGCAAAAGCACGTTTTCTTTCTGCGATTTGTATACGTTCGAGAGTAATAAAAAAGGGCCCTCAGAGGGCCCTTTTTAGGTTGTAGCGTGCACAGCACGGGCTCCGTCTACTCGACCTTGAAGTTGAACTCCTGGGTGGCCAGCACTTCACCGGAGCCATCGTTGGTGCACTTGTACTGCAACATCGCCGCGCGCACAGCCGCGTGG
>JAYWAV010000399.1:0-3244 GCA_043782015.1 Rhodoferax sp.
TGCGCAAAGCAAGCACTCAGCCGGGGAAGGGGACTGTGCGGGGCCGATATGTGCGCGGTTGGCACTCGGGAGGCCCCGCACAGTCCCCTTCCCCGGTTGCGCCCACCACGGTAGTTACGTCCCCATGAATAGGCGTCAAAATGCAGCCATGTCCAGCACGCTTCCCCACCTGCACCCAGACCGCCCCGCCGATCAACCGCTACCCGAGTGGCAATCCGACACCGCAGTGCGATTGCTGGACCACGTGTTGCGACTGACCGCCCCCAATCCCGGCGTGATGACCGGACCCGGCACCAACAGCTATTTTGTAGGTACACCCGAGAGCGGGTTCACGGTGATAGACCCCGGGCCCAACGACACCGGGCACATCGAACGCCTGTGGCAAACGGCTGCATTCCCGGATGGCAGTGGCGGTAATGTGGCGCGCATCATCTGCACCCACTCGCATCCGGACCACTCGCCCGGTGCCGCCCCTTTGCAAGCCCTGTGTCCGCACCGGCCACCCATTTTTGGCCTGCCCTCCGCCCCTACCGCGCGGCCTGCCAGTAACTTCACACCAGATCAATTGCTATCAAATCAGGAGCTGCTTGCGCTTGATTCACGGGCATCAGCAGGTGATTTGATGGTCATCCACACCCCGGGCCATGCCGCCAACCATGTCTGCCTGCTGTTGCTGCGGGACGGCCTGCTGTTCTCGGGCGACCACATCCTCAACGGCAGCACCACGGTGATTGACCCGCCCGACGGAAACATGACGCACTACCTGGATTCGCTGGACGCGCTGGCAACTGCTTGCGAGGCGCACAGCGCGCGCTACATCCTGCCGGCGCATGGCCACCCCATTCCTGAGCCATTGCAGGCTATCGCCGCACTCAAGGCGCACCGGCTGAAACGTGAAGCCAAAATTCGCAACGTGATGCAGGCCAATCCGCAAGGCTCGCTCGACGATTGGCTGCCACTGGCTTACGACGACGTTCCCAGCGCGATCTGGCCGGTTGCCAAGCGCTCGCTGCTGGCGCATGTGGAACGTCTGCGGTCACTCAGCATGTAATCAAGCGCCCAGGCGAAGTCACCTTGCTGACTGGCACCCAACCCTGCAACAGGGTGTCCATGACAACTGATCGTGGACACCATGCTCAAAGACTCAGATACCCCTGGATACGCGGGGGGGGGCTAACGCCAAGGAACAGCCAGATCGAGGAACTGCTTGCGCACCGCTGGAAGCCACAGATCAAGTAGCGGGATTGTCAAGGTGTGTGGGCTGGTTGCAGGGGCTCATTACCCCCATGTAAACCAGGGGAGTTAGCTGTCGCCGGATTCTGGTGCATTGACTGGTACGGTCACGTTAAACGTGCTGCCTTGGCCGGCTACGCTTTGGACGTCAATGGTTCCGCCGAGAATTCCAGTGACGATGTTGTGCACGATGTGCAGGCCTAAACCGGAGCCGCCTTGGCCCAGTCGGGTAGTGAAGAATGGCTCAAATACCCGGTTCAGATCCTGGCTCTTGATGCCTCGCCCCGTGTCGTGGACAGAAATTTCCAGGAGACCACTTGCAACAGCCCGGGCGCTCACAGTGATCACGCCCCCCTGCTCTGCACCGAAGCCATGCAACATGGCGTTGTTGATCAGGTTTGTAAGCACCTGGCCCAATGGACCGGGATAGCTGTTCATCGCAAGGTCTGAGGAAATTTCGTTTTGAACGACGCAGCCGTTCTTGCGGATCGCCGGGCTCAGCGTGGTCAACACTTCGGATACGAATGCGTGTAATGCAAAATGTCTCCGCTGTGAGCTCGTCTGGTCAATCGCCACTTGTTTGAAGTCAGCAACCAGCGTACCCGCGCGTTCCAGATTGCGCTCAAGTATTTCGGCGGCGAGGCGCGTGTCGTTGACAAAGGTTTGCAGTTCAGAGCGTTTAATGCCATTTTCAAGCATGGCGCTAAATTTCTTGACCCGGTCTTCAAGCGAACTGGCAACCGTCAGGCCGTTTCCAATGGGCGTATTCAGTTCGTGGGCTACCCCGGCAACCAGCGCCCCCAGTGCGGCCAGTTTTTCTGATTGCACCAACTGGTCTTTGGCAATATTGAGCGTTTCAAGCGTCTGGGAAAGCTCCTGGTTTGCATGAAGAAGCTCTGCGGTGCGGCGAGCAACCCGCAGTTCCAGCTGAGAATTCAATTCTTCGATTTGTTCCTTGGCTTGCTTCCGTTCGCTAATGTCAAAGTAACAAGAGACGAGCAGCGTACGCTGGCTCTCGGTAAATACCCGGGTAGAGACCCAGAACCAGCGCAATGAACCGGAGGCGGTTCGCATTTGCACTTCCATGTCTTCGGATTCTTCGCCGCGTGTGGTCAAACTCAGCAGACGATCACGGTCATCCGGGTTCACCCACAAGTTGAGCAATTGGCCGGTTTTCCCCTGTGCAATAGCCGGATCAAAACCAAAGCTTTTGAACCAGGCCTGGTTCCACTGTGTCGTCGCAAACCCGTTGCTGTCGCTGGCGTAGCACATCGGAACTGGTGACAACTCAAACAGCCTGGAGAATCGCGCCTCACTCTCGATCAGGGAACGTTCCGCCTGGAGGGATTCCGTTATATCGCGCGCGATCCATACAGCGTGGGAATGGGTTGCCCCATCCACTGCGATCAGCATGCAATTGACGGAGCACTCGCGCAAAACGCCATCGCGCCGTCGCATGACGGCAGAACGATTTCGCGCATAGCCCACGCGCATTAATTCCTCCACCATTGCTGTGCGCTGCTCCGGGTATGCCCAGACGTTGAAGTCCTTGATGGGTTTGCCCATGACTTCCTGCGGGCTGTATCCGCTGATAGCCTGAAAACCCGGATTCGCTTCCACAATCACGCTGTCACTGAGGCGCGTAATCACGATCCAATCCGGACTGGTTTGAAAGATCCGCGCAAACTTGTCATCCCCGCCACCCAAAGCGACCAAAATTCGGCGACGCATGTCTGACGGCAAGAGCCTGGCAAGAAAGCCCACGTTGACCAATCTATGGGTTTGGAGTGAGTGGATGATACTTTGCGCGCCTGACAAAAACCCGTCATCAGGACGGACTTTTTGCAGGATGTGGGGCGCGTCGGAAAGATCAGGCGGCGGCCAACCCCTACCCTGCGTTGAAAGGGCTGCAAATATCCAGCGGCGCAGCAAGTTGGCGTTCAGGCCGTAGGCATGCGCCCAACCATTGCAGCCAAGAGCAAGATGAGTCCACCGCGGGCTTACGCATGTA
>JAYWAV010000400.1:0-3238 GCA_043782015.1 Rhodoferax sp.
CTCGCAGTCTGGTAACACTCGCCCAGAGCAGGAGCTACAACGGTGCCATCACGCTGATGGTCAGCGCGAGCATCGGCTACGCCGACGCCATCACCGCGATGCGCAAGGGCGTCGTCAACCAACAGGATCACCAGGCTGCTCCGCGACTGTTGCGCGAGGTGCCCGGAAACGCCCTGCCCGACAGCCACGACAAATTCTTCCGCCGGCTCCTCGGACGCAGGGACGAGGTGAACTACGGTGCCCGGAGCACCAGCCTCGACGAAGCAGCGTGGCTGCTTGCGGAACTCGATGACTTTGGGGCGTGCGCAGAAGGCGTTCTCTGAATACATCTGGGAAAACCCATCGGGGCCTTCGCGATGGCCTGACCCAGCGCAGGCTGGTTGCCCGGCTTCGAAAGGCGTCGTTGGGGAATCTGGGGGACGTGAAGCCCGTTGGGGGTGGCGTCTTTGAGAGGCGCGAGTTCTTCGGCTCGGGCTGGCGCATGTACTACGTGCAGTGCGGCACGGTGTTGATCGTGATGCTCGGCGGCGGCGACAAGGCCACGCAGCAACGCGATATCGTGGCCGCACGGGCGCTGGCCGAAACTCTTGAGGACTGAGCCATGGGCAAAGTAAAGGCAAAAGTAAAGATATTTGAACTGCCGGTATTCGACGCCGCCGACTACCTGAAGACCGAAGCGGACTGCGCTCAGTACCTGAGCGTGGTTCTGGAAGACGGCGACCCCGCCTTGCTGGCGGCGGCTCTGGGGGATGTCGCGCGGGCGCGGGGTATGTCCCAGGTCGCACGCGATGCGGGGATCACGCGTGAGGGCCTGTACAAGGCGCTATCCGCTGAAGGAAACCCCAGCGTCGCCACCGTGCTGAAGGTGATGCGGGCGCTGGGCCTGCAGATCGACGTGAAGCCGTTAGCTCGGACCTGAAGAGGCCGCAGCCGGAGTTCGGGGTCAGGGTCAGCCAGCAAGGCAATACGCAAGACCTGACCCAATACGCCCATATCTGCACCTACGCAGCAACTGCTGATTTCATGTCCATCGACCTCCATCGAACCTTCACCCCACATACGGCGCGACAAGGCGTGTAGGTCAGCGCCTTCAGCACGTGGTAGTTCTCGCCATTGATGACGGTATGGTGCGGCTTATCGCCGCCGCGCTGCACCCGGCCGGTGCTGACCAGACCCGGGTAGATGGTGTCGCGGAACTCGGCCACCACCACCAGGTCGTCAAGCGCCACGGTCTGCGTTTCCGGGGCTCGCGCATCCCGCAGATCCAGGTCCGCTCCCAACTGCGGATCTTTGGCCTTGGCCTGGGCAATCAAGTCGGTCAGTCGGGACACACGGGCTCCTGTTGTTCTTCAGGCGGCGGTTGGCCGCTCGGCAATTCGGGGTGGGTGGTCAGTCGCAGCAGGGCGCCGGCCTTCATGCCAGCCAGGGGTTGATCACGGCCGCACCTGCGGCCTCGAAGGGGCCGGTGTCGCGCGTGGCCACCGCAAAGCCGTTGGCGGCGGCGATGGCCGCGATGTAGCTATCGGCGGTTGCAATGGCGAGCCCCATTGCCCTAGCCTTGGCCATCAGCACTGCATAGGTCTGGGTGCAGGCCAGATCGAAGGGCAGTACACGGCCCGCGAAAAGCGGCAGCACCCGCTTCTCCAGGCTTGTCCGCAAGCCCTCCCGGCGTTTGCCCGCTGGCAGCAGCGCTACGCCGGCGCGCAGCTCGGCGACGGTGATGGCAGACAAGAAGAGCGTTTCCAGGGGCTGGGCGTCGATCCACGCGATCACTTGGGTGTCGGGCGCAGGGCGCATTGGCTCCGACACCACATTGGTGTCCAGCAGGATCATTTGAAGCTGACCGCGCGGGCGGGGGCCTTGACGCGCGCCTGCTCGAAGACGGCAAACTCCTTATGTGTCAGCTTGGCCTTCCTGCCCATGTCGGCCAGCAGCGAACCCAGCTTCACCCGTCCTGCCGGGCTGACGACGGACTCAAGGATCTCGCGCACCTCAGCCTCCATGCTGTGGCCGTGCTGGGCGGCCCGCACGCGCAAGGCCCGGTGCACCTCGTCGGTAATGTTGCGTACGCTCAGCATCGCCATCTTCACCACCTCTTTTCGCATTCAATGCATGCAGTATATCCTAATGCTTGCGTTCATACGGCACGCACAGTTTGACGGAGCACGGGTGGCATTCGGAGCGCTCGTTGCCCGGCATAAAGCGACCTTTCGCGCCGCCGTGCACGTGCTCGGCCTGCTGTCCACCTTCTTCGGCGCGCCCTACCAGGGCAAGGAACTGCCCGGCGGGGGCATTGCTGCTATAAGCAAACCTTGTACTGATCGAAGTATTTGTGCGCGACCAAGTAGACGTTGCCGCGAGACCGTGAGAGCGCCACGTAGAACTTGTTGAGGGTCGCGGGTTTGAGGATTGAGAGTGTTTCATTCTGATGATGCGCCAGAGTTGTTTTGTTAAGCACGACGCACACCTCGTCGTAGTGGTCCTCACCCTTGGACGCACCCCAGTTCTGTGAGTGGCATCCGTACTTTGAGTGCTCTTGGTAGAAAAGCTTGACCACGTCTGAACGCATCCAAAGGTTGTCGGCCCCTGTCTGACTGTGTACCGTCAGAACCGCCGCTGCCCGATCCGACATCGTGCTGATCGGAATGTTCAGCTTCCGAGTGATGAAGTCACACACTGCCGGGCTGCAGCGTCGGCTGGCTGCCAGCGACGTGGTGTCGACCACAACGCCTGCGTCGCGAAAGCGCTTGGTGTAGGTCTTGAAGTTCGAATGCAAGTTCGTGTTGACCGCTCCATCGCGGCTCGTGTCATAGGTATGCTGGCGAAAGTCACCCACGAGAAGGATCGAAACCTTTGCAGCCATCAGTTCCAGCAGAAGATTGAAGTCGTTGCCCGCCAAGTCCTGCACTTCGTCCACGCACACTACGTCATAGAACTGCTCAATCCGTGCCCGAGCTTCGTTCACCAGTCCGCGCAACATGATGAACTTTGCGAGGCGGTTGTAGTACAGCCGCCGCCCGGAGTCCATGTAGTAGCCGTCCTGCTTCTGATTGAACTGACCATACTGCGGTGGGTCGCGAAAGCTCAATCCACGGGTCTTGGTCTTCAGTCCAGCGGCCGGCCGAAAGCAAAACGAGTGCAGGAACGTGAAGTAGGTCATCACGGACACGTTCGCTGGAATCTTGTCGTACCGCTCAAGGATTTTCTTGCGGAGGTTGAAAACGTTTTCATCCGTGAA
>JAYWAV010000401.1:0-3237 GCA_043782015.1 Rhodoferax sp.
GCGCCAGCAACTTTTCGCGGGGGCGGGCGTCGGGCGGCAGGTCTTTAAGGGGCATGGAAATATCCGTTCGCCCTGAGCTTGTCGAAGGGCTTCGACAAGCTCAGCCCGAACGGTTGATGACTTTCTACAATAGAGCCCAGATTATCAGGACTTCCATGACCACATTGACCGCCGCAGTACAGGCTGGCTCCTTTTTGACATTGCATTACCGCCTGGGCGGCCCGGCGGGGGATGTCATCAATACCTTTGACGGCAAGCCCGCCACGCTGAGCCTGGGCACGGGTGAACTGTCCCCGGCTGTAGAGCAGTGCCTGATCGGTATGCCCGAGGGTGACCGCCAGACGTTTGAGTTGCCCGCAGGCGTAGCCTTCGGCGAGCGCAACCCCGAAATGCAGCAATGGCTGGCGCGCAAAGTGCTCACGCAGATGGGCGACCCCAACGAGACCTACCGGGTGGGCGACGTGGTGCAGTTCCCAACGCCCGACGCGCAAGGCCAGTTTGCCGGTGTGGTGCTGCAGGTTCGCGATGATGGTGCTGTGTTGTTCGACTTCAACCACCCGTTGGCTGGCCAGCCGGTGACGTTTGAAGTCCATGTGATAGGGGTGCTGTAACCGTGACTAAAACCATTGAAGACATGAGCGCCGCCGGGCTGTCCCAAGGCGGGAAGGCCCCCTTGGGGGGCAGCGCAGCACATGAAATGGCAAGCGTGGGGGTCATTTTACTGGCCGAGCCGCGCGGTTTTTGCGCAGGTGTGGACCGTGCGATCGAGATTGTCGACCGAGCCTTGCAGAAGTTTGGCCGGCCGATCTATGTGCGCCATGAGATCGTGCACAACACCTTTGTGGTCAATGACCTTAAAAGCCGCGGCGCCATCTTTATTGAAGATCTGGACGAAGTGCCCCCCGGCGCGACGCTGGTGTTCTCAGCCCATGGTGTAAGCCAGGCGATCCAGAAAGATGCTGCGGCACGGGGTTTCCGTATTTTTGACGCCACGTGCCCGCTGGTGACCAAAGTCCATGTGGAAGTGGCCAAGCTACACAAGGAGGGCTACGAGTTCATCATGATCGGCCACAAGGGGCATCCCGAAGTGGAAGGCACGATGGGCCAGCTCGACGGCGGTATCCATCTGGTCGAGGACGTGAAAGACGTCGCCCTAGTCACCCCCGGCCAGACGGCCAAGCTCGCCGTGGTGACGCAAACTACGCTCAGCATGGACGACGCCGCCGAGATTTCCGCTGCAGTGAAAGCCCGCTTTCCGCAGGTGCGCGAGCCCAAACAGCAAGACATTTGCTACGCCACGCAAAACCGGCAGGACGCGGTCAAGATACTCAGCCCGCAGGTGGATGTGGTGATCGTCGTGGGTAGCCCCACCAGCTCCAACAGCAACCGCCTGCGTGAAGTGGCACAGAAGCTGGGTACGCCCAGCTACATGGTGGACCACGCAGATGAGTTGCAAGCCAGCTGGTTTGAGGGCAAGCAGCGCGTCGGTCTGACCGCAGGCGCGTCGGCCCCCGATATCCTGGTGCAGGCCGTCATCACGCGGTTGCGCGCACTGGGCGCCGTCACCGTGCGCAAGATGGACGGCCTGGAAGAAACCATCAAATTCCCGCTGCCCAAGGGATTGCGTCTGGACGACGCTATCTAATTCATAGCTGCTTACGCAATAAAATAGGGCGCCAGAGCCCAATTTCGCTTAAAAATACAAATAGACCATGTTAGACATTACGTTGCTACGCAAAGACCTCGATTCGGTCATCACCCGTCTGGAAACCCGCAAGAAGCCCCAGGCCTTCCTCGATGTGGACGCCTTCCGCACACTGGAGTCCGAGCGCAAGACCATCCAGATGCGCACCGAAGAACTGCAGAGCAAACGCAATACGCTTTCCAAGCAAATCGGCTTGCTCAAGGGCAAGGGCCAGCACGCCGAAGCGGATGCGGCCATGGCCGAAGTGGGTAGCCTGAAGACCGAATTGGAGACTTCCGCAGCGCGTCTGGAAGCCATTCAGACCGAGATGCAAACCTTATTGCTGGCGGTGCCCAACTTGCCACACGAGAGCGTGCCCGTCGCCGCCGATGAGCATGGCAATGTGGTGGTGCGCACCTGGGGCACGCCCAAGACCTATGACTTTGAAGTTAAAGACCATGTGGACCTCGGCAACCCTCTGGGTTTGGATTTCGAAATGGGCGTCAAGCTCACAGGCGCACGCTTCACGGTCATGAAGGGCCAGATCGCCCGCCTGCACCGCGCACTCGCCCAGTTCATGCTGGATGTGCAAACCAGCGAGCACGGCTACACCGAGTGCTACACGCCCTACATCGTCAATAGCGATACTTTGCGCGGCACGGGCCAGTTGCCCAAGTTTGAAGGCGACCTGTTCGCAGCCAAGAAGGGTGGACAAGACGGAGAAGTACAGCCCGATCACACGGCGCTGTACCTGATCCCCACCAGCGAAGTGACATTGACCAACTTCGTGCGCGATGAAGTGGTGGCAGAGAGCGATTTGCCGATCAAGCTTACGGCGCACACGCCGTGCTTCCGCTCCGAAGCTGGCAGTGCCGGGCGCGACACGCGTGGCCTGATCCGCCAGCACCAGTTCGACAAGGTGGAGATGGTGCAAATCACCCACCCGGACCAGAGCTACGCGGCACTGGAAGCCATGGTGACCCATGCCGAAGCCATTTTGCAAAAGCTGGGCTTGCCTTACCGTGTGATGAGCCTGTGCACCGGCGACATGGGCTTTGGCGCCGCCAAGACCTATGACCTGGAAGTCTGGCTGCCCGCGCAAAACACTTTCCGCGAAATCAGCTCGCTATCCAACTGCGAAGCCTTCCAGGCCCGCCGCCTGCAGGCCCGTTTCAAGAATGCCCAGGGCAAGAACGAGCTGGTGCACACGCTGAACGGTTCCGGTCTGGCCGTGGGCCGCACGCTGGTGGCAGTTTTGGAGAACCACCAGAACGCCGATGGTTCGATTTCCGTGCCCGAAGCACTGCGTCCGTACATGGGCGGATTGAGCGTTCTGAAGGCCTGATAGAATCACGCCTTCGTTTCGACCGACGCGATTTCAGGAGAGGTGGCAGAGTGGTCGAATGTACCTGACTCGAAATCAGGCGTACCGCAAGGTACCGTGGGTTCGAATCCCACCCTCTCCGCCAATGACAACGGTCTGATGCTATTGATTTGATAGTGTCAGGCCGTTTTCTTTTGTCGTGTAAACCGCAAGTAAACGCAGTCAACGT
>JAYWAV010000402.1:0-8935 GCA_043782015.1 Rhodoferax sp.
GTTGATTATCTGAAGATCGATGGGCAGTTTGTGCGCGATGTCGTTACGGACCCTCTGGACGGTGCCGCTGTACGATGTTTTGTCGATGTTGCCCACGTCCTGGGTATCGAAACTGTAGCGGAATTTGTGGACGACCCTGCTGTGCTGCAGCATCTGCGCACGCTGGGGGTTGATTTTGCGCAAGGCTATTTGCTTCACAGGCCAGAGCCGATTGACGCGCTGGTCCATAGCACTTCGCTTGTCTAGTCATCAAAACTGCTCCCCGCGTGGGGGTTCACTTTAGCTACTTTGGCCATTTTTCCAATCCTTCAAGCGTTTTGCCAGACGACAAGAAAGCACAGTCTTGGAAATAACCCCACCGTGGGTTCAGACGCTGGTCATATCAGCGGTCAAGCCAGCTTTGGCTGTAACTGACTAAAAATAGATGCGGTAGTGTGACCGCCGCTAACACCACTACCAGCCAGTGTAAAACTTGCGCGTTGACCTGGATCGCTTGAAACCCTGAGCTGCGCAGCCATAGCCACAGGATTGCCATCAGGGTCATGACAAGAGCCATGCTTATTCCCCAGGCCCAAGCTGCCTGCCTGACTGGCAAGCCTTGGTGATACTCTGCTGCCTGCTGGACGCGAACTATATGGAGGATGCAGTGATACGCACCAAAGAACAGAGAAAATTGGAATATGGGCGTCAGCACAAAATTCAAACCAACAACAATGATGATCTCCGCGTAAGCCCGCGATATCGTATGAGCGCGGTATTGGCCGAAGGCCGCTTTGCCCTGCGAAGCGGCTAGCGTGAACAAGATCAACGCGATGACTGCCATCACCCAAGACCATGCCAATCCAGCCCATAGATCCATTAACCACGACACCCCTTGGCTCGTTACGCTTTGCAAAAGCTCACGTAACGCCTCGGGTTGCAGCAAGGCCGGCGCCATGACGCTGGCTCCGCCCACAGCCAGCCTGCCGATGACCGTTGATCGGTAGTCCTCTCCAAAGTGCCACATTGACATAAGTAAAAGGGCAATCAGTGCGACCGGAAAAGAAAGTGAGAACAGCCATCCGGCGCCAACCGTTACTGCGAGATAAATCACACCCATCAACATTGCCTTGGAAAGTGGTCGAAACTGACCCACCAGCAGGAGCGCATCCAGCGCGCCATGCCCCATACCTATGGTCAAAATGACCAGTCCGAGCAACCATATTCCCGCAAGTGGCCACTGTATTTCCACTACCAAAAATACACCCAGCACCACGCATAAGAACCCGCCTGGCAACCAACCCTGACTCACTACGCGTTTCAATGTAATTTACCAACGGTCATGAGAAGTGCCGTAGCAGTGCTGCACGCACGAAAGGCGCAACCGGTAGAGCACGCATGATGCGAAAACGTTGCGCCCATGTCGCCCGGCCAGTCAAAAAAGCAACCGTTTCGTCTGGGCCTACTGATCCAAAAAGCTGCATAAAATAACCAGGTGCTCGGGGCCAGTCTTGCGCCAACACACAGAGGAACACATCGTCCATCCAGCAGTCCACTGCGTTCCTGCAAAACGCGACAGGCAACCAAGTTTTGTGCGTACCGGCATGCAACGCTTCCAGTAACGACTTTGCAATGTGACCTGCGTGGTTCACCGTGTCGATGAAGGCATAGCCCGTCGCTGCCCTGAGCGTGCCGCCGCCGCGACCTAATCCTATCTGAGCCTGTTGCTTGGAAGGCATCCCTTGTAAACCGAGTACGCCGTGTTCGCGGTGGCTTACGGTGTAGGCATCGGGGCTAGCTATTTTTGTCAGGTATTGCCGCAACTCGGTATCAAAATCAGGATGCCAAACGGCTGGAGAAATCCATGTGCTTTCAACCAAAGCACATCGTGCGCTGTAGGGCAAGACATAGAAGAAATGAACCCCGTTCGCGTCTGGTTCAAAGGCCATGAGTTGAACCGCTTCAGTGTTAAAAACATCACGCTCGGTCTGAACTTCCCAACCGACAAATTGCTGAACCAAACCCTGTGGCGCTGACAAGGGCTTGGGTCTTGCGTCCAACACTAGCCGTGCCCGCAACGCCTCACCCGTGTGCAGCGTCACAATTGAATCCTGCTGGTCTAACGTCTCAACTCTATCGACATCCGTATTTGTTTGTAAAACCACATTGGACGAAGCGCGAATAACATCCAGCGCGGCGTTATAGAAAGCGTCTGCATCCAGACTCGCATAGCGCCAATCGGTCGAAGCCAAATGGTGCGCTACATCTCCAGATGAAACAGACCATTGGTTCCATTGGTGGCGTTCAAGATGGCTATAACGGTGGGGCTGGTCCGTCCAGTAGCTCCAGGTTCTATCGCGTACATAGTGTTCGCGCTTTTCCAAGACAAGCACGGATACGCCGGAAAACTCGGGTGTGCTCAACTCCACAGCCAGTGACAACCCGCCCAATCCGCCACCCAAAATCACAATATCCCAGAGCTTATCCACAGGCTTCTGACCATCAGTGGACCGCTGGAAAGCCATGGATTCCCACCAGGTGCGACAGATCATCACTCCACACATCTCGCACCGCACAACCTGCAGGGTTGGAAACGAAAAATAGCGCTTGGGCCAGAGTTTTCAACTTTTCAGCTTGGGTCAAATAGACCCGCTCGTCCCAATAGCGCTCGGGCCCACGTTGCAAGATTTTTTTCCCAATCCCCTGATAGAGCGCGGCAGCGGCCCGAATAGCACGCCGATTGTGGCTTGGAATGGCTGCGAAGCCCGAATGCGCATACGCATAAAAATCATCCGAGAGTGCCAGCAACCGTTGCAGTGCCGCGAAAGCAACTGATTTTTCAGACGTGTTGGACGGAGCAGCCATCAAACGCAAACTGATGCCCCATTGGGCAGGAATGTAACAACGCTGTCTGTGCGCATCTTCCACTACATCCCGCGCAATATTGGTCAGTTGCATGGCGATACCTAAAGCAATGGCGTGAGGGTCAGCCGCTGGCGCAGCTCCCAGCAAGGGACGCATCATTTGCCCCACCGTTCCAGCTACCCCATATGCAAAATGGAGTAAATCCTCAGTGCTCTGAATATGGCGGGCGTTGGTATCGGCTTGCAAGCTGTCCATAAATTTCTCTAGTACCGAAGCTGGAATACTGTGGTTACGCAACATCAAACCCGTTTGTACTGCAAGACTTTCTTCGGCGGGAGATTTCGGTCCCACCTCAGCGCGTAAGGCGCAACTGCGCATTTCTTGCAGTGCACGGCTACGTTGCTCCAGGGATCCCAATTGAATTTCATCTGCAAAGTCATCGGCTGCCCTTGCATACGCGTAGAGCAGTGCCGCATCGCGTCGTGCTTCGGCGCCTAAGAGCCGCGCTGCCCATGAGAATGATTTTGCGTGTTGATCCATGACAGCCTGTGGATCGCTCGGCAAAGCATGCAACGCCGAATAGTTCACTGGACTGATCCAAACATCAAACGTTCCACCACCTTGGCTGAGGTAACAACGCCAGGTACGCCTGCACCAGGGTGCGTTCCAGCACCTACAAAATACAAATTGGAAAAACTCTTAGCCCGATTGGGGAAACGAAATCCGGCCGACTGGGTCAGCTTGGGCGTAATAGAAAATCCAGAGCCCCAAGGAGCCAAAAGTTCCTCAGCGAAATAGTGCGGTGTGACGACATGCTCGTCGACAATGCACTCTGCAAGCCCTGGCAACAACCTTTTCGTGAGCTCGGCCATCAGCAGTGCTTTAAAGGGCTCAGCCTGTTGACTCCAGTCGATGGTGGCGTCCAGATTTGGCACCGGGACCAGTGCGTAAAAGCTGTCATGTCCTGCGGGTGCGTATTGTGGGTCAGTCGCTGTGGGGCGATGCAAGTAGATGCTCAGGTCTGTGCTTAGAATTTTTGTTTCAAATATCCTTTCAAGCACTTCGCGGTAGTCGCGCCCGAACAGGATCGTGTGATGGGGTACCTCCCTATACATTCGGTTGGTACTGAAATACCAAACAAACAGACCCATCGAATACTGTTTTGCAGTTATGGCTTTGGGCTGCTGGTGTGCGCTAGGCAGCAAATGTGCCAGCGTGAATCCTGCATCCGCATTACTGACTACGGTATCCGCAGCAAGATGACGACCGTCTTTTAATTGCACTCCGCTCACTCGATTTTCTATCGTGGTGATCGTCTGAACATCGGCACCCCACTCAAACTGTACTCCGTGGCGCTGGCCTAGCGCTACCAAAGCATCCACCAAACGTGCCATGCCTCCACGCGGAAACCATACCCCCCATTTGCGTTCCAAGTAGTGGATCAAGCTGTAAATACTGGTTGTATCGAACGGATTACCACCCACCAACAGCGGTTGAATACTGAAGGCCCGCCGAACCCGCTCGTCAGAGAAGTATTTGGCAGTGGTGTCATACACCGATCTGTCTGCTCGGAGGCGGATCATGGCGGGCAACGCCTTGAGCATCGGCATCGCACCCAAGAAGGGCTGTGTGCCTAATTCCTCGTATCCCTTCTCGAACAGTTTTTGCGAGTGCGCCAAAAAGGCGGGATAGGCTTGAGCGTCTCGCTGTGAAAACTTCGCAATTTCGGCCTGGATGTCTTCCGTTGAGCCGCCGTAATTCAGCCGGGTACCGTCGGCAAAACGCATCTGGTACCAAGGGGTGACTGGCAAAAGCTCGACATGGTCCGAAAGCTTCTCGCCCAGCAGCGCAAATAGTTCTTCAAAAAGTTGCGGCGCTGTCAGCACCGTAGGGCCTGCGTCATAACGAAAATTTGAGCCGTTGCGGGTTCGGCAAAACTCGCGCCCGCGTCCTCCAGGCCCCGCCATACGGTCTGTCACCGTCACTTGCTTGCCGCGCGCAACACAACGGATTGCTGACGCTAAGCCGCCAAATCCGGCCCCAATGATTACGACTGTCATGAATATCTACCAATTTCAAACGATCGCCGTAGTCCCAACGACAACTCGGCAAGTACTGAACCTGCATCACAGGGTAGCGACAGTGACATAGCAATAGCTTTATCAACATGCTGACTTCCCAGCCGCCGCGCGAATACTGTGGAATCAATTCCAAAGCCCGCGGACTCCAAGACAAAAATAATATTCATGCTTCCTGACTCCCTGTCCATCAGGACATCCGATAAGTCATCGGCGATTTGGTAGGCTGTTGCAAATGCTTCTGCCGCAGTGCGTGCCTGCGTCGTCCAGTCAGTTCTGCCCGCAGCTATGAGTGCCAGCTCAAGCGGCAGACTGAGCAATGCCCCCGATTTGGCAACGGCTATGCTGATATAGGCATCGAGAGTGACCACTGTGTGATGCCGCGCCATGAGGTCAGCGCACTGTCCACGTACTGCGAGCGACGTACGCTCGTGCACGAGAGATATTAGAGCGGGCATATTGCGGCTATCGCTCAGGCCGCAAAGTGCCGCATAGGCCGCAGACAGCATCAAATCCCCGGTACAAATTGCCACATTGGGACCGTACTTTTTCCAAACTGCAGGCACACCTCGCCTGGTGCCGTCTCTGTCTTGCAAGTCATCATGTACCAACGAAGCGTTGTGCAGCAATTCTGCAGAGGCAGCAATGCAAAGTGCGTCCGGCTCGGACAGTCCTAGCGCCATACTGGCTTGAATCGCGCACCGTCCCCTTATGCGTTCACCACCAGCTTGGAGGTGATAGTGGGCCGCTTGTACCGCCTCGGACTGTGCGCTTGTTGCTGTAACGTAGGAATTGCCGCTTACCACACCGCAAATTTTGGTGTCCAGCTTTTTGAGCAATATGCCAGTATTGGATGCCTTAGCTGGCACATCCTGCACGATCTCTGAGAGCATGAATGAGCTCCGTACTAAAGGTAGACACAGGCGCCATGAACCGGCACCCGCCCCGCGGGTGGATGCCGGTCGCACACAACGTCTTACTTTTTAGCAGAAGCCTCTGACTCGCTGATCGCTACGCTCCAAATGATCAAACCAAAGGCAATTTTGTTCAACACATCAGCCAGGTTGTAGATCAGGTTCAATGCACTGGCGCTTGCTTCGGGACCGCTTCCGGTGAGATATCCGAAGAAGTAGCCGATAGGATAAATCGCCCATCCGATAGTCACGATCCAGCGCATAGTATTGAAGGCAGATTGCACAGATGGTGGTGCGCTTTGTGCGCTGATTTTGCCGGCTTCGCCGAAGAAAATTTCGTACAAAATGAATGCCCATCCAGCCATACCAATGATGAAGGCCGGCCATGCCGACAGGTAGCGCGCCTCACCCAAATAACCGCCAACCAGCATCACGAGTGTTCCGATCATCAGCCGCCAAAACACTCCGCTCGGTACTTTGGTAATGGCTGAAAGTATCAAGAAAAACTCGATCATCAGCAGGGGAACAGTGATCAGCCAGTCAATGTAGCGAAACACTGTTGGCGACGACCCGGTAGATACCCACACCTCACGCATGTACAAATAATGAACTGCTGCAACCAACGTCACCAATCCGGACACGGTCAGCGAAGTTTTCCACTTCGCAGATACACGGTCTCTTTCAAGAAAAAAGAATACCGTGGAGGCCATCAAGGCCATGGTGATTAACCAGAACGAAATCCCGACAAAATCATCTGGTTTGAGTAGCGCCCCAGATGCGGCAGATGCCTGTGTTGAAAATGTGGCGCCAAGGCCAATCAAACTTGAAACAAGGGCTTTTTTCAGCCCGCTGCTCTTGAACATCATGCGTGTGTCTCCCTGAAATGCATGACTACGAAAAGAACACCCGGGGGTGTTCCGCCTGCCATGATTTCAGTGATCTACCTTTGTTTTGGGTAGTCCAGACTAATCACGTGTCCCGATCTTAGTTTCAAGAAAAAGAATTCGCATTCGGGTTAACGCTGATACCGACATGTCGGTAGGGTCTTGCGGAAAATAATGTTTTGTTCTCGAGAAAATGCTGACGGGCGGCGTGGGCAACAACAACAGAGCCTACCCAGAAGTGGAGGGGGAGAGGCAAGAAGACCGCAATCGCCAACGCGTGTAAGCCGCCTGGGCTGCGCATGTTTTTAAGGAGATTGTCAATACAGGCTTGTGCCCATTCCAGGTCAAGCACGGCGTCGATATCGAAGGTGGTGCATGGGTATTCACTACCAATGCAATAGCTGCTCGCGCAGACACGACCTTCGCTGCGCACCGGAGGGTAAATCGGCGGGTAACACCAGCCAGCCATGCCCCACATTGGGTGAGACGATTGGTCTGGCCGCGAAAGTGGCGCATGTTAGTTGCACGGACATGCCGCCAGCACGCCAGTAATTCATTCTCCGCACATTCCCTTGGCTGTGCGCGAGCGCACAGTCCTTAGATCCCGGGTAGCGGACGATGGGGACTTCGCTGTACAAGGGATCATCATGGGCATTGCATCCATCATCGGCCAGTTGGCCATGGCACCTTTTGCCAGGATATTGCCCGCCACGGGCGAGACCGAACGCGCGGCGCTTGAAGCCGGCACCGTCGGTTTTGAGGGGCAGTTATTCTCAGGCAACCCAAACTTTGACGCGCTGATCGCCACCGGTCCCAACAAGCTGACTGCTGAAGAGCAGGGCTTTCTCGACAACGAGGTGCGTACATTGTGCGGCATGCTCGATGATTTCGCGATTGATACGGCGCGCGACTTGCCACCCGAGGTGTGGCAGTACCTGCGCGAGAAACGCTTCTTTGGCATGATCATCCCCAAAGAATGGGGCGGCTTGGGCTTTGGGCACTTTGCCCATGCTACCGTCGTGACGCGTCTGGCCACGGTCAATGTGTCGGCTGCGGTGACTGCCATGGTGCCCAACTCGCTGGGGCCGGCCGAGTTGCTGCTGCACTACGGCACGGATGCGCAGAAAGAGCACTACCTGCCGCGCCTGGCCGATGGCCGCGAGCTGCCTTGCTTTGGACTGACATCGCCCTACGCAGGCTCCGATGCGGCCTCCATCCCCGACCGCGGCATCCTGACCACGCGCGACATCGACGGCCAACCAGTGCGCGGCTTCAGCGTCACCTTTTCCAAGCGCTACATCACGCTGGCACCAGTGGCCACCGTGGTGGGCTTGGCTTTCGATGCATGGGATGCGAGCCGTCCCGAAGGTAAGCGCGACCTGGGCATTACCTGCGCCTTGATTCCTGTGCCCACACCGGGCATGCAGATCGGCCGCCGCCACCGCCCGATGGACAGTGCGTTTATGAACGGCCCGATTTTTGGCGAAGACGTATTCGTGCCCATGGACTGGATCATCGGTGGGGAGAAGCAGGTGGGGCAGGGTTGGCGCATGCTGATGGAGAGCCTGGCCGCAGGCCGCGCCATTTCGTTGCCTGCACTCGGAGCTGCCACGCAGCAAAGCTCGGTTTTTATCGCCAACGGCTATGGCAAAGTGCGCGAGCAGTTTGGCATGCCCATCGGCAAGTTCGATGCGATTGCCGGCATCATCGCAAGCATGGCGGTGCAGCTATATGCTACCGATGCGGCCCGGTGCTTCACCGCCGCCGCGCTGGACAACGGCGGACAGCCTAGCGTGGCCAGCGCCATTTTGAAGGTGCATCTGACCGAGGCCGGCCGCACCTCCATCAACCACGCGATGGATATTCTGGGGGGCAAGGGCATCATCAACGGGCCGTCCAACCTTTTGTCGGTCGCGTACCGGCACATGCCGGTGGCCATTACGGTCGAGGGCGCCAACATCCTGACGCGTTCGCTGATCATTTTTGGCCAGGGCGCAGTGCGCTGCCACCCGTTTGTAATGGCCGAGATGCAGGCCGTCGAGCGCAAGGACGCCGAGGTGCTGGGCCGCGCACTGATAGGCCACGTTGGCCATGTGGTTCGCAACCTCTGGCGCAGCCTGTTTGGCGCGCCCCTGGTGGGCACACCGCCCCATGGCTTGGCCCAGGAAGCCCGCATGCTGGCCCGCTTGAGCGCGAAATACGCGTTGACCTGTGA
>JAYWAV010000403.1:0-8922 GCA_043782015.1 Rhodoferax sp.
CCAGGGCCCGTGGGCGCATGCACCATGCCATCCTGGTCCACTTCAAGGTCATTCAACAGGCCATATTTTTGGGATTCCGCCGGCAGTAGAACCTCAAAAAATTCGGTGTTCTGAATCGCCATGATCACGTGCAGGTTGGCAAAGTTGTTCAGCGAGTTGCCGCCATGGTGCAATTCGTAATTGAGGTGAAACGCCTCGGCAAGGTGTGCCGTTTTCACCAGCGTGGTGATGCCACCCTTGACAGCCACGTCACCACGCAAAAAATCAGTGGCACGCTCCATCACCCAAGGCGCGTACGCGTCCAGCCCTGCTGCCGGGTATTCGGTAGCCATGATGGGGATGCGCAGCTTTTTTCGGAGTTCCACGTAGTTGTAGATATCTGCATCTGCCAGCGGGTCTTCGTACCAGTAGTAGCCGAGGGCCTCAATCGCTTGGCCTACGCGCAAGGCCGTGGGATAGTCGTAGCTCCAGGCGGCGTCGAGCATCAACAGGTAATCATCACCCACCGCTTTACGAACCTCTTCGCAGACTTTGATGTCTTCCCGCCAGATCTGCGGTGGGTGTATTTTGTAGGCTGCGAAATTGAGGGCTTTGTAGTGCAACGCTTCGTCGGCATAGGCACCTGGGCTGGACAGCACCGCCGAGCTGATATAGGCGGGCACTCGATCGCGGTAGGACCCCAGAAGGCTGTGAATTGGCAGATTTGCTGCCTTGCCCGCGATGTCCCACAGCGCAATGTCAACAGCGCCAATGGCCCGTACCGTGGTGGTGCGCACACGTTTGAACATCGCTTTGTGAAGTCGCTCGCGGTCTAGCGGGTTCTGCCCGAGCAGCAGCGGCTTGAGGTAGCGGATCAGGCTTGCGCCGTCCATGTCTGCTGCATAAAAAGCAGAGCCCAGAAAGGCATGGCCGGTGATACCTTCTTCTGTACTGAGGGTCAGCAGACCCAATTTGCTGTCGCCTGAAAATCGCCCGGTATGGGCGCCATAACTAGTGGCCGGAATATTGTCCCAGGCGAACAATGTCAGGGTTACGTCGATGATTTTCATTGCTTATTGGTCTTGTACAGGTTCAGCTTAAACACAGCCTTGGCAACACTTGCCGGCCAACGACTCACTCAATCCTGACATTGGCATCCTTGATGACCTGTGTCCACTTCACCACTTCGCTTTGCAGAAGCTGGCTGAAGACCGCTGGTGAGCCGGAAATTACTTCAACGCCTTGGTCACGGAAGCGTTTGACCACCTCCGGGTCTTTCAGGATGCGGGTGATGTCAGCGTTCATGCGGTCCACCAGTGCCCTAGGCGTGCCGGCAGGCAGTTGCATGCCGAACCACACATTGACTTCATAACCCGGCACACCTGCCTCGGCAACCGTTGGCACCGACGGAAACAACGCAGACCGCTGCAGGCCGGTGACCGCGATGGCGCGCATTTTTCCGGCCTTGAGTTGCTGCAGGACGTTGGGAATATTGTCAAACAGCGTATCAATCTCGCCGCTCAGCATGGCCATGGTGGCCGGAGCACTGCCTTTGTACGGGATGTGCGTCATTTTGGTGTCTGTCATGCGCATCAGCAGCTCCATCGACAGGTGATTCGACGAGCCGGAGCCGGTAGAGCCATAGTTGAGCTTGCCGGGGTTCTTGCGTGCATAGTCCAGCAGCTCCCTGACGTTGGTCACTGGGAGCTCGTTGCGCACGGCGAGCACGTTTTGTGTGTTGGCAGCCAGCACCAGCGGGCTGAAGTCCTTCAGGGCGTCATAAGGTAGCTGCGGTCCATACAAACCGGGGAGCGCCGAAAACGGCAGCGGCGTGATCAGAATGGTGTAGCCGTCCGGCGCTGCCTTGGCCACGAGGTTGTTGCCCACCGTCGTGTTGCCGCCGGGTTTATTCTCGACCACCACAGGCTGGTTCCAGGCCTTTGACAGCCTGTCGCCAACCACCCGCGCCAGCGTGTCATTGAAGCCGCCGGGCGTGTAGGGCACGATGATGCGCACCGCCCTTTCAGGAAAGGTGTCAGCCGCAGCAATGCTGCCGGACACCAGCCCAAGGCAGAGCAAGGTCAAGAGCTTTTTTGTCAACATGCGCATTCCGGTCACCTGCTTTTTAATGAATGTGTTGCTGCCTAGACGTAGCAGGGGCCTTCTATCAGGGGATGCCTGGCAATGAAGTCGAGGTCGATCTTCAGGCCGATGCCTACACCCTCGTAAGGCGTCACACAGCCATTGCCGTCCAGCACATAGGGAAGCTTGTCGGCAAGCAGGTCACGGAAGGGGTTCAGTGAGGTGACATCGCCCTCAAAGTAGCCGGGATTGTCGATACCGCATAAAAAGTGAATCGTGGTGGCCATGTTGATGGCGGTGGCCGAGGTGTGCGGGTTGACCGACAGCTTCACGGCGCTGGCCATTGCGGCGATGCGCATGGCCTCGGTGATGCCGCCTGTCTTTGACAGGTCGGGCTGCACAAACTGCACATGGCCGTCTTCCAGCAGGGTTGCAAACTCGTAGCGGGTGAACTGGTTCTCGCCGGCGGCCAGTGGTACGCGTCCCAGCGTGGCGGCCACTGCATAGGCGCGGCGGTCCTGCGGCGCAAACGGTTCTTCAAGCCAGCCTACGGCAGCTTCTTCATACGCAGGCATGACCTTACGCACGTCGTCCAGCGTGTAGTTGGTGTTGGCGTCAACCAGAATGTCGATATCATCACCCACCGCCTTGCGCACCGCCTGCACGCGGGCGATGTCCTTGACAGCGGTATCGCCCACGCGCAGCTTAAGCGCACGGTAGCCGCTGGCAATATGAAGCAGGGCTTCTTCCGCCAGCAGCGCGGGCTCTTGCCAGCCGAGTGCAATACCGCCGGCATACGCCTTGATGGGTTTGGCTGAACCACCCAACAGGCGATACAGCGGCCAGCCGGTGGCCTGGCTGCGCAGGTCCCACAAGGCAATGTCAAGGCCGCTCAGGGCCATGGCAGCGGCGGCCCCCATGCCGTGGCTGGCGAGTTGCATCTTGAACACGCGCGCCCACACGCCCGAAACGTCATGGGCATCCATGCCGACGACCAGCTCGCGCAGTGTGGTGTCTATCAGTTTGGCGATGGCGCCCGGGCAACGCCCGTGGTGTGCCTCACCCCAGCCGACATGGCCTTCGTCTGTTTCAACCCGGACCAAAACCGCATCACGCTTGACGCTTCGGCCTATGCCCAGGCGCACCGATTTTTCTGCAGGAACCGGAAAGGAAACCGGAACCGCCCTGATGTCTGCAATACGCATGCTTGTGCTCACTCTTTTAAAACTGATGGTGTTACTGGAAAACTTCCGCATTCACGACATTGGCGGGCCGCTCGCCGCGCAGCAGCGCGAGCATGGTGTCTACCGCGCCCTGACTCATGCCCAGCAGACTGGTCGCCGTGATGCCCGCAACGTGAGGCGTCAGCAGCAGATTCGGGCAGTCAAACACCGCCTCCTGGCCACTCAAAGGCTGACGGTCATGTACATCCATAGCGGCACCGCCGAGGCGTCCCTGCCGGAGTGCATCGATGACCGCAGCGGTATCAATCACTGGCCCGCGCGACACGTTGATCAGGATCGCGCCCGGCTTCATCATCGCGACCGTTGCGGCATCGACCATGCCGCGCGTCTGCTCATTGAGGGGACAGCACAACACCACCACATCGGCCTGCGAAAACAGCGCTTGCCTGCTGACCGCTTCAACGTGCGCAGGCAGGCTGTCAGGCCGGCGCGTCACACCCATGACGCGCATGCCCAGGCCGGCGGCGACGCCGGCCAGTTGCGCGCCAACGGCACCCACGCCCACAATGCCGCACACGCTACGGCCCAGCTCGGTGCCGCTGTCGGCCATCGGTCTGGCTGCCGCCCAGCCATCGCTGCGCAGCCGGGCATCCATACCGGCAAGACCACGACGAAAATGCAGCATTGCAGCGACGCAGTATTCAACGACCGCCGCAGTGTTGGAGCCCGGCAGGTTGGCCACCGGAATACCCCGCGCCGTGGCGGCCGTCACAGGAATCATGTCCAGACCAACCCCGTGGCGCACCACGGCCCGCAGCCTGGTGGCGTGGTCAAACACATCAGGCGCAAGCTGGGCGCGAACGATCAGCCCGTCCACATCAACGACCAGACGTGCGATGGTGGCAGGCGATGCATCGGGCGCAAGAATCACCTCGCAATGCGCGGCCAGCACCGGCAACAGCAGCGGGTGGATGTCATTGGTCAGCAGGACACGTGGTTTAGCGTTCAAGAAACATTTCTCCTGCGTGTATCGGATTAACCAGCCGGCCCAGACGGCTTGATTCAACGGTGACGGTAGCACCCGGCAATAGCCAGGCAGGCGGCGTGTGCATGGCGGCAACGCCGGCGGGCGTGCCGGTCGCAATGACGTCACCCGGCTCCAGCGGCATGCGGTGCGAAATCCATGAGATCAAATCTGCAATATTGAAAAGCATGGTCGCTGTGGATCCGTTTTGCAGCAGCCGCCCATCGATGTCCAGTCGCAGGTCAACGGCATAGGGATCGGGCAGCTCATCGGGCGTTACCAGCCAGGGGCCCAGCGGCGCCGACGCCGGCAGATTTTTGCCGCGTACAAAGTTGCCGCCATCCAGTTTGACAAGTGCACTGCCGCTGACATCGTTGTGCAGCGTGTACCCGGCAACGTAGCGCATCGCATCGTCACGGCTGACACACAGGGCGCGGCGGCCAATGACCACCGCCAGCTCGGCCTCATAGCCAACGTTGCCAACATCCGGCGGAATCAGGATCGCGGCGCCGGGGCCAATCACGGTGTTGCCTGAGCGGATAAACGTGACCGGCTCCGCAGGATGCGCCATGGCGCGCTCGGCCAGCCCATCGGTGAAATTGAAAGCTGCACCGACAATCTTGCCGGGGCGCGGCAGCGGCGCAAGCAGTTGCACGTCGGCCACTGGCCGCAGGGCATCGCTGTCAAAAGGCGCCTGCGCCAGGCGTTGCGCCCAGCCGCCAAGCCCCTGCTCTATCAACGTTTGCAGCGACGGTCCAGTTACACCCATCAGCTTTTTACAGGACGGATGCGACAGGTCAACAACCTGGTCGCCGCCGTGGCCCTGATTCACAAGAACACCGGCGACCGCTGCGCCCAGGGGATTCAGAAATGAAACAAAACGCATGCTCGGGCGACCGGTCAGGCGACGCGGTAGCGGTCAAGAATCGAACGGTTGATTTCGATGCCCAGCCCGGCACCAGTCGGCACCTGAACCTTGCCGCGTATCTGCAGGATAGGGTCAACAGACAGCAAATCGCGGAAGGGGTTTTCGCACTGCTCCAGCTCCAGCAGCGGCGGCATGGGCTTGAAGCTTGGTGGCTGGTCCGGCAATGCGGCCAGGAAATGCAGCGTCGCAGCCAGGCCAATGGCCGAGCCCCATGCATGCGGTATGCATTCAACGCCGTGGGCGCTGGCCAGCGTTGCAATCTTGCGGCATTCGCTGATGCCGCCGGCAGCGCAGACGTCGGGCTGAACAATGTCCATGGCCTTGCGCACCACGATGTCGCGAAAGCCCCATCGCGTGAACTCGTTTTCTCCACCCGCAACCGCCATGTCGAGCGCACGGGTGACTTCAATATAGCCATCAATATCTTCGGGCGAGATTGGCTCCTCGAACCACTCTACGTTGAGCTTTTCGAGCTCGCGGCCAATGCGGATGGCCTGCGGCACTGTGAAGCAATGGTTGGCATCAACCATCAGGCGCACGTCATCGCCAATGGCTTCGCGCACCGCGGCGACGCGGCGGATATCAAGTTTGGGATCACCCAGGCCGATTTTCATCTTGACGGCCACAAAGCCGGCATCGACAAACTCGCGCGCTTCTTCAACAGCCTCTTCGATCAGCCGGTCCATGTCAATGAAGTACAGGCCTGTGGCATAAGCCGTCACCTCGGTGCGGTGTGCGCCGCCTATCAGCTTGTGGATCGGGTGACCGCAGGACTTTCCGATGATGTCCCACAAGGCGATGTCGATTCCGCTCAGTGCAGAGGTGGCCATACCGCGCGCGCCGTAGTCCTTGATGCGGTTGTAGAGGTCTTCCCAGATCACCTCAACATCGAAGGCATCACGACCGATGATGCGCGGCGCAAACTGCGTGTCAATGTAGGCCCTGGCGACGGCCGAGGGGCCATAGCATTCGCCCCAGCCCACAATGCCGTCAGTGGTTTCGATTTCAACGATGCATGAGCCGCGGGTCTTGTAGAGCCAGCCTCGTGAAGAGGTGAAGGGGCGCTCCACCGGCGCAGCCACAACGTGGCAGGTAACTTTTTTGATTTTGGTCATGGACTTTATTTCGCTGGGAGAAAATTCGATAAATTTATTTGACGCCAAGGTCGGGCTGTCATCACGCTCACTTTTTTTCC
Organism: Rhodoferax sp.; assembly: GCA_043782015.1. Classification (GTDB taxonomy): domain Bacteria; phylum Pseudomonadota; class Gammaproteobacteria; order Burkholderiales; family Burkholderiaceae_C; genus Allorhodoferax. The sequence continues at coordinate 6,393 of JAYWAV010000403.1, forward strand.
GCGACAAATACTTTTTTCCCCACTTCGTTGAGAGATTTCTGTACGCTGGTGATTTCGCGCCCTAACGCAGCACCGGTCAGGTCGTCCACCACAGCACCACCTTCTTCTGCAGATGACCTGAACTTTGGTGATTGAATGGCTTTGCTGAAGATTGTGATCAAGCGCTCCCGCACCGGCTGCGGCGTTGCAACCGGCACGACGATATAGGCCATCTGAACCAGCGGTCCGTAAGGAAAAACGTCAAAACCCTTTTCCTTGAAGGTGGGCACATCGGGCAATGCCTTCAGTCGCTCGTTGGCAAATACCCCAATAGGCCTGACCAGCCCTCCATCTATGAGAGCCTTGCTTTCCGATGGTTTGAGCACGGCGGCATCGAGCTGCTTGCCCGCCAGATCCGCAACCACCTTTGAGCCGCCGCCGTAGGGCACGGCAATCACTTCCACACCGGCCGCCCGGCCCGCCATGACGGCAAAGATGTGGTTAAGGTTGTTATTGCCTGGCGTGCCGATAGAAATCTTGCCGGGGTTTTTCTTGAGCAGGGCAATAAAGCTTTCCAGCGTGGTGGCCGGCCCGTTGGCGGGGACCAGCAGGATCAGGGGGTCAATCGTCACGCGGGCGATCGGCGCGAACTGCTCGTTGCGCAGCGTGGTCAGGTTCTGGGCGATCAGGGACAGTGTCGAACTGGTGCCCATACCGATCATGTAACCGTTGGGCTCGGCGTTGGCCACTTTGGCCAACCCAATGGAGCCGGTGGCGCCGGGTACGTTTTCAACGACAACTCGCACGCCCTGCTCAGCGGCCAGTTGCGCCAGGGCCCGCGCCGCAATATCGTTGGATCCGCCGGCATTCCACGGCACGATGAAACGGATTTCCTTTGACGGAAAAGGATCTGCAGCCCACGCAGGCACCAGGGCCGCCAGGGCGCCAACTGTCCCGAGCAGGCGGGCGGCGAGCAGAGTCGAAAAGCAACGCATCATTGACATGTCTCCTTGGGTTCGAAATCCGTGCGATTCATTGTTATAACAAACAACAATGCTACTACAAGACGTTTTCGCGGTCAAGAATTTGGCAAAAGAAAGGTGCACTTTTCGCCGACGCGGGCATTCTGGCCGCGCCACTCCGCACAGGCGGGCGATTCAAGACATGGGGGACAAAACAATTTGCAGGCGTTGATGCAAGGCCGGCTGCAGGCATCGGCCCGCAAGTTTCAGGAATCAGGACTTGCCGAGCAAGGCGCAAATATCAATGCGGGCGCTTTCAATGTCCGCCCGTACTGCTGCTGCCGCAGCCTCCCCGTCACCGCGGCGCAGGGCGGCGAGTGCGGCAACGTGGTGCTCGTAGCGCTTCAAGCCAGGGATGTAGTCCGGCAGCGCCAGCGTCAGGGTCGGGCTGCAGCGCAACCAGGCGCTTTCGATGATTTCCTGAACGATCGGCATGTTGCAGATGGCGTACAGACCGAAGTGAAAGCGGTAATGCGCCACCAGGTATTGCGCATTGCGTTTTTCGCTGACCGAGCGCTTCATCTCGACCAGCGAAACCTCCACCACATCGAGTTGCGCCACGCTCGCATGGGCCGCGGCTGCGGCTGCGGCCATCGGCTCCAGGTTGCTGCGCACGGCCATCAACTGGCTGAACTGGTCTGCACTCAGCAACGGCACCGTCGCACCCCCGCCATTGCCCACGCCCCCACGCTCAAGGATTTTTTCAGCTGTCAGGCGGTTGACAGCATCGCGCACCGGGGTCAGGCTGATGCCGAGTTCATCGGCGACATCACGCAGGATAATGCGATCACCTGGCGCATAACGGCCTTCCAGGAGCGCGGATTTAAGCGCCGCATAGGCTCTATCCCACAGAGTATCGCGGGCTAGGACTTGAAGGCGCGGCAAGTTGGTCATGATTGATTCCGGAGCAGACATCGCCTAGTGAGCCCGGCGGGCCAATCGGCCAGGACGGCCATGCCACCAAATCAACATGTGCTGACCGGATTATCGCTGCGGCATGACTGTCTCCCCAAGTGATGCGACCCGGCACACGCCATGCAAATGTCGCGCCCCGCCTCACATTTGACACGCCGGCCACGCCGGGTGCCCAAATGCTTGTGGCCTTGTCTCCATGTATTAACTATCAAAATGATAGCGATAAACGACTATTTAACGGGGGACCGTGGCCTAAACTGGCATCAAAACAGGAAAAAGCGACCTTGACGGCACCCAGAAGTCTTCCGTCATTGCTTCAGAGCGTCTCGCAGCCCTACAGCTCATCCGGAAGCGCTAAATGGCGACGCGGTTCATGCTTTTCCAGCACGGTGGCGACGGCGCGCTGGAGCTTTGCGACCGCACCATGAATCGCCTGGAATAAATCGGTATTTTGATCAATTAAAGTAGTCAACAACTTTACAGCATTGACTACAACTAACGCGACTCGCAAAGTCTGACTTTGCCAAAGCCGAGAATTTGGACTGCCGTAAACCGGTCCGTCGTCGCCGACTCTTACTGGCCCAAAGCCTCTGTCGATCGTTCCGCCTCAACGA
>JAYWAV010000404.1:0-3222 GCA_043782015.1 Rhodoferax sp.
CGACCGGCCGCGAGATCACGTTTGAAGCCGACATGGTGCTCAAGGCCATCGGCCAGAAGCTGGGCAACCCGGTGCTGGAGCAAAGCGGTTTAGCGCTCAAAGATGGCCGCATTGCCACCGATGCCGATGGCACGACCAACCTCACAGGCGTATGGGCTGGCGGCGACTGCCGCGCGGGCGGGCTGGACCTGACGGTGGAGGCCGTGGAGCACGGCAAGCAATCCGCCAAAGCCATCCACGCCTTCTTCAAAGCCTGATATCTGAATTCTGGAGAAACCTTATGGCCAATCTCGCAACCACTTTCGCGGGCATCCAAAGCCCCAACCCTTTTTGGCTGGCCTCCGCCCCACCTACCGACAAGGCCTACAACGTCAACCGCGCGTTTGAAGCGGGCTGGGGCGGCGTGGTCTGGAAGACGCTGGGCGAGGCTGGCCTACCCATCGTCAACGTCAACGGCCCGCGCTACGGTGCCCTGCTCTCGCCTGACCGCCGCCTGCTGGGCTTCAACAACATCGAGCTGATCACCGACCGCGACCTGGAGCTGAACCTGCGCGAGATCGCCGAAGTCAAACGCAACTGGCCTGACCGCGCGATGGTCGTCTCGCTGATGGTGCCGTGCGAAGAGGATTCGTGGAAGGCCATCCTGCCGCGCGTGGAGGACACCGGCGCCGATGCGATTGAGCTGAACTTCGGCTGCCCCCACGGCATGAGCGAGCGCGGCATGGGCGCAGCCGTGGGCCAGGTGCCTGAGTACATCCAGATGGTCACGGCGTGGTGCAAGCAGTACAGCAAACTGCCCGTGATCGTGAAGCTCACGCCCAACATTACCGACATCCGCAACCCCGCGCGCGCGGCCAAGGCAGGCGGAGCCGATGCGGTGAGTCTGATCAACACCATCAACTCCATCATGGGCGTGGACCCGTACACGCTGAAAATGAGCCCCAACACTGGCGGCATGGGCAGCCACGGCGGTTACTGCGGCCCGGCGGTCAAGCCGATTGCGCTGAACATGGTGGCCGAGATCGCGCGCGACCCGCAGACCGCCGACCTGCCCATCAGCGGCATCGGCGGCATTGGCAACTGGCGCGACGCACTGGACTTCATCGCGCTGGGTTCTGGCAATGTGCAGGTGTGTACCGCCGCCATGGTCTACGGCTTCAAGATCGTGCAGGACATGGCAGATGGCCTGTCCAACTACATGGATGAAATGGGCTTTACCAGCGTGTCAGAAATAGTCGGCAAGGCCGTGCCCACCGTCACCAATTGGCAGCTCCTGAACCTGAACCACATCAGCAAAGCCGTGATCAACCAGGACAGCTGCATCCAGTGCGGCCGCTGCCACATCGCCTGCGAAGACACCTCGCACCAGGCCATTACTTTCCAAAAGGACGGCAAGCGCTACTTCGAGGTGAAAGAAGACGAGTGCGTGGGCTGCAACCTGTGCGTGACCGTGTGCCCGGTGCCGGAATGTATTACCCTGCGGGACTTGAAGCCGGGTGAAACCGACTTGCGCACGGGCAAGGTGGTGAGCGACCAGGTTGCCAACTGGACCACGCACCCCAACAATCCGATGCGGCAAACTGCTTAAACTGCGCTACAGAGGCAAATTGGAAGAAAAAGTGCCTGCAGCGCCCGTAGAACGTGCGTAAGCAGCTACTGAATTAGGAGCAACTATGAGCAGCATTCTGATCAAAGGCGGCACCGTGGTGAACGCCGACCGCGCCTTCCGGGCCGATGTGTTGACGCAAGACGGCAAGATCGTCGCCGTGGGCGACAACCTCACCGCCCCCGCCGGCACGACGACGGTTGATGCAGGCGGCCAGTACGTGATGCCCGGCGGCATTGACCCGCACACCCACATGCAGCTGCCCTTCATGGGCACGACCACGATGGACGACTTCTACACCGGCACGGCAGCAGGCCTGGCCGGTGGCACGACGACCATCATCGACTTCGTCATCCCCGACCCGCAAGAAAACATCCTCGACGCCTACCGCAAGTGGCGCAGCTGGGCCGAGAAATCGGCGAGTGACTATTCTTTCCACGTCGCCATCACCTGGTGGAGCGAGCAGGTGCGCCAGGACATGGGCACGCTGGTGAAAGAAGAAGGCGTCAACAGCTTCAAGCATTTCATGGCCTACAAGAACGCCATCATGTGCGACGACGAAACACTGGTGAACAGCTTCAAGCGCGCGCTGGAGTTGGGCGCGATGCCCACCGTGCATGCCGAAAACGGCGAGCTGGTCTACCTGCTGCAAAAGACGGTGTCCGACATGGGCATCAAAGGCCCCGAAGGCCACCCGCTGTCGCGCCCCCCCATGGTCGAAGCCGAAGCCGCCAACCGCGCCATCGCGATTGCCGATGTGCTGAACGTACCGATCTACGTAGTGCACGTGAGCTGCGTTGAAGCGTTGGAAGCCATCTCCCGCGCCCGTGCGCGCGGCCAGCGTGTGTATGGCGAAGTGCTGGCAGGCCACCTGGTGTTGGACGATAGCGTCTACCGCCACCCGGACTTTGCGACGGCTGCGGCCCACGTGATGAGCCCGCCCTTCCGCCCCAAGGGCAACAGCGAATTTTTGTGGAAAGGCCTGCAAAGCGGCAACCTGCACACCACGGCGACCGACCACTGCACCTTCTGCGCCGCGCAAAAGGCAGCGGGCAAAGACGACTTCAGCAAGATCCCCAACGGCTGCGGCGGCGTCGAAGAGCGCCTGGCCGTCATCTGGCACGAAGGCGTCAACACCGGGCGGCTCACGCCCTCCGAGTTTGTCGCCGTCACCTCCGCCAACACCGCCAAGCTGTTCAACATCTATCCGCAAAAAGGCAGTGTCAGCGTGGGCGCCGACGCTGACCTCGTGGTCTGGGACCCGGCGGGAACCAAGACGCTGTCCGTCAAGACGCAGCACAGCAAGGGCGACTTCAACATCTTCGAAGGCCGCACCGTCAAAGGCATTCCCAGCCACACCATCAGCCAGGGCGAACTGGTGTTTGTCCAAGGCGACCTGCGCGCCGTCAAGGGCAAAGGCCGCTACATCAAACGCCCCGCCTTCAGCGACAATTTCGCGGCCAACAAGGTGCGCGCCGAGACTCTCGCACCGACTGCAGTTAAGCGATAGTTCGTATCCGTTCGGCCCATTTCAGCACGAGGTCGCGGCCCTGTTTGTCCAGGTCAGTCAGCGTCAATCGGCAGACGCCCCCCTTGGGCGTCGCCCCGATCTGCGC
>JAYWAV010000405.1:0-8918 GCA_043782015.1 Rhodoferax sp.
GCGCATGTGCAGAACGCCAACTCCCTCACCCTATTTGCATCTGCCGTGCTGAGCCAGCTCACTTCTTTGTTGCATCTGGACCATTCCGCGCTGTACTGCATTGTTCTACCCCGGGAGAAACACGGAAAGCGCGAATCCCGCACCCTGGCAGCTACGGGTGAATTTGTGCAGTATCGGACCGGGCAGAGTTTTGACGATCTCCCCCCTGAAGTTGCGAAGCGCTTCCAGATGGTGATGGCGTCGGGCAGTTCGCAGCATTTCGATGACGCGTATGTCACCTACTCCCCGTCAGCAGAAGGCGGCGGCAATTTGCTGTACCTGAGCCATACCAGCTCTTTGGACAAACTGGACCGCCAATTGCTGGAGGTCTACACGCAGAGTGTGGCCATTACTTTTGAGAACATGAATCTGCAGGAAGACCTGCACGAAACCCAGAAGGAACTGGTCTACATCCTGGCCGACGCCGTTGAAGCCCGCAGCAAGGAGACTGGTGCCCACGTCAAGCGGGTCGCCCTGTGCAGCGAAGTGCTGGCGCGGCTGTACGGTCTGCCGGAAGAAGAGGTCATGCTGATCAAGCACGCCTCACCGCTGCATGACATCGGCAAGGTGGCGATTCCCGATGCCATCCTGCACGAGCCCGGAAAGCTGGATGCGACCGAGTGGGAAACCATGCAAAAGCATGCCCAATTCGGGCTGGACATTTTGCAACGCTCATCGCGCCCGTTGATGCAATTAGGCGCGGTCATCGCCATTTCCCACCACGAACGCTGGGACGGAACCGGTTATCCAAATGGCCTGGCGGGTAACGCCATTCCCATCGCCGGACGCATCACGGCTTTGATCGATGTGTTTGACGCGCTGGGGGCACGGCGCAGCTACAAGGAAGCCTGGAGCGATGATTCTGTTAGCGAGTTGATCTTGCAGGAGCGCGGCAGGCAATTTGACCCTGCACTGGTGGATTTGTTGATCGCCAATCTGGGAACCTTCCACGCACTGCGCGCGCAATACCCCGATGCACCTGACAGCAGCGGTCACCAGGTTCAATCCGATAAACCTGCCAGCACGGTCGGGTAGCGCAGACGCACGCGAAGCTCCGTCTTGAGCCTTTGGTTGTCCAGACGCCTCGATTCATTGATGAAAGTGAGCGACATGGGTGAAAGCTCTTTTACGGCCACTTCCCGGGTGATCCGCGGCGGCAAGGGCAAACCGGCGATTTTCGCCACTGCGTCCAGATAGTCCCCCATCTTCATTTGCGTATCGTCACTGGCGTGGTACACCCGCTGTGGCGCCGCACGCCACAGCGCAGCGATACAGGCCCGGGCCAGGTCATCGGCATGGATATGGTTGGTGTACACATCTTCAGACGCCTGCAACACCGGGGTTCCTCTGCGCACCCGCTCACGCGGGTCACCACCCACACGGTCGGCGGCATAAATACCCGGAATGCGCAGCACGCTGCTGCGAACCTCGGTCGACCGGCCCCACCATCGCACGGTGCGCTCGGCATCCACGCGACGCAGCGCCCGCACCGTGGCGGGCCGTACGGTGCGGGTTTCAGTCACCCAGTCCCCCGTGCAATCGCCGTAAACACCACTGGTTGAACCATAGACCAACGCCAAGGGCAGGCTGCGGCCCCGCAATGCCTGCAGCAAAGCGCGGATGCGTGGATCGGTTGGGCCCATCGCAGGAGGTGGCGCCAAATGCAGGATGCGGGTCGCCAAGCCCGCCAAGCGCCGCAGAGATTTCGCATCGTCCAGGTTGCCCAACAAGGGCGTAATGCCCTGCTGCCGCAGCTCTGCCAAGCGCTCTGGGCTGGAGGTCAGCGCCAACAACCGGGTTCCCGGAGGCATGGCTTTGGCCACCCGCATGCCGACATCGCCGCAGCCGACGATCAACAAACGCACACAGCGAAATCGCGCGGGCAAGGCGCCCAGGGGGCTTTGGTTTGAGGGCAAAATCGAGGCCTGCAGTTTTTGACCCTTGAGGATACCTAAAAGATGACAGCGCCCTTCAATGTGACCGTACAGCCCAGCGGGCGCAGCTTCACGGTCGATACGGGTGAAGCCATATTGGCCGCGGGCATTCGCCAAGGCATTGGTCTGCCCTACGGCTGCAAGGATGGCGCCTGCGGATCCTGCAAATGTCGCAAGCTCGAAGGCATGGTAGTGCATGGCACCCACCAGTCCAAAGCCCTGAGTGCCGAGGAGGTGGCTGCAGGCTGGGTACTGACCTGCTGCGCTGTGCCGCACAGCGATGTCATTCTGGAGTCGCGCCAGGTCACCGAGATGGGCGCGTTGCCGATCAAGAAACTGCCGACCCGTGTTACGACGATGGAGAAAAAATCGCCTGACGTCATAGTGTTGCAACTGCAGCTACCGGCCAACGACGGCTTTTCGTGGCGTGCCGGGCAGTATGTGGAATTCATTCTGCGCGACGGCGCGCGGCGCAGTTACTCGATGGCCAACGCGCCGCACACGGGGCCCGGCATGGAACTGCACATTCGTCATATGCCCGGCGGCAAATTCACCGACCATGTATTCGGGGCAATGAAAGAAAAGGAAATCCTGCGCATCGAAGGGCCGTATGGCAGTTTCTTTCTGCGCGAGGCGTCGCTGGAGCCCATCATTTTGTTGGCGTCAGGCACTGGCTTTGCACCGATCAAGGCCTTGCTGGAGCATATGCAATTGCTGGAAAGCAAACGCGAGGTCACACTGTACTGGGGCGGCCGCCGACCACACGATTTGTACATGGATGCCTGGGTGCGCGAACAAATGGCGATCATGCCGACGCTGCGCTATGTTCCGGTTATCTCCGATGCCCTGCCTGAAGACACATGGACCGGTCGCACCGGCTTTGTCCACCGTGCGGTGCTCGAAGACCATCCCGATCTTTCAGGCTACCAGGTGTATGCCTGCGGCGCGCCCATCGTCGTGGACTCGGCGCGTGTGGACTTCACTGCCAAGGCGGGTCTGCCGCCAGACGAGTTTTATGCGGATGCGTTCACGTCTGAGGCAGACAAGCACGGGGCTTAGGTGGCAGGCTGTTCGTCTGGCAACTTGGACGCCGCGCGCGACTCACTGAGCAGGACAGCACCGACCACCATCGCCCCACCAACCGCGGCGCTGATACTTAAGACCTCGGACAGCCAATGCCAGCCGATCAAAGCGGCAAACACCGGCTCCATCGCGTAAATCACCGCCGCCTTGTCAGCGGACACATGGCGTTGCGCCAGGGCCTGCAGAAACAGCATGCCGGCAGTCGCAATGATCCCCAGATACAGCAGACTGGCAATCATGGAACTGCCCAGCGCCCTGTCAGCCAAGGTCTGCAATTGCCCCGTACCCCAGCTACTCAGCAGCATCCAAAGGTTGCCCAGCAAGGCCATCCAGACGATTTGCGTTGCGGCAAATTCACGCGCAGAGTGGCGCGACGTGCGCTGCGACAGCAGAATCACATAGAGCGCATACGCCAGTGCGCAGACGACGGTCGCCAGATCAGCCCACAAGTTGGCGCCGCCATCCCAGGACATCAGGCCAATGCCGGCACAGGCCATCAGCGCCGCGGCCAGCATTACCAAGGTAGGCCGGCTGCCAAAGAAACGCATGCCCAACAGCGGCACTATCAGTACGTTCAGCGTCGTGATAAAGGCGCTGCGGTTGCTGGAGATGTACTGCAAACCCCAGGCCTGGGACACGTAGGACACCAGCGCCACGCCACCCAAAAGCAAGCCATCACGCCAGGCGGCATTGGAGGCACGCAGCGCAAATGGCGCCATGCAGACGGCGGCCACTACAAAACGCAGTGCGGAGATTTCGACGCCACTGAGACTGGCAGTCGCCAGTTTCATCACCGGAAATGTCGCCCCCCAGACCAGGGTGACGAACAGCAGCGTCAGTACGTAACGGTTCAGCAATCCAGTGGCTCGTCCGCTCATTCACCCAGGTACGCGGCACGCACCTTGGGATCTTTGAGCATCTGCTTGGCGTCGCCCGACATCGTGACGATGCCCGACTCCATCACATAGCCGCGGTTGGCAATCGCCAAAGCGCGGCTGGCGTTTTGCTCGACCAGCAGCACGGTTACACCCTGGGCATAGACGTCGCGCACCACTTCAAAAATCTTGTCCACCATGATGGGCGACAGGCCCATGGATGGCTCATCCAGCAGCAACACCTTGGGGCGGCTCATCAGCGCGCGGCCCATTGCCAGCATCTGCTGCTCACCACCCGACATGGTGCCGGCCAGTTGGTCCTTACGTTCTTTCAATCGCGGGAAGATCGTGAATACCTTGTCCATGTCGGCCGCGATCTCCGCCCTGTCGTTGCGGATGTAGGCGCCCATCTGCAGGTTTTCGATGATGGTCATGCGGGTGAACACACCGCGGCCTTCCGGCACCATCGCCAAGCCCTGCTTGACCAGATCCCAGGGGCCCTGGCCCTTGATGCTCTTGCCCAGGTATTCGATATCACCACCGGCCAACGGCAATGTGCCGGTGATGGCCTTCATGGTTGTGGTTTTGCCCGCGCCGTTGGAGCCGATCAGGGACACCAGTTCGCCCTCGTGCACTTCAAAGTCCACGCCCTTGACGGCCTGGATGCCGCCGTAGGACACCTTGAGTCCGCTAACTTTCAGCAATGTAGTAGTCATGCTCGTACCTTAGTGCCCGCTGTCGATATCTGTTGTTAATGCCCGCTGGTGCCCAGATAGGCCTCGATTACTTTTTCGTTCTTCTGCACATCGGCAGGTGTGCCCTGCGCGATCTGCTTGCCGTAGTCCAGCACGGTCACGCGGTCGCACAGGCCCATCACCAGCTTCACATCGTGCTCGATCAGCAAAATGGTGCGGTTGTCTTTGCGAATGCGGTCAATCAATTCGCGCAGCATGACCTTCTCGGTCGCGTTCATGCCGGCAGCGGGTTCGTCCAGCGCGATCAGTTGCGGGTCAGTTGCCAGCGCACGGGCAATCTCCAGGCGGCGCTGGTCACCGTAGCTAAGGGTACGCGCCTTGTAGTCGGCCAGCTTGCCAATGCCCACATAGTCCAGCAACTCCTGCGCTCGCTTGGCAATCGCCGCTTCTTCGGCCTTGAAACTGGGGGTGCGAAAGATCGCGCCAATCAAACCCGAATGCGTACGGATATGGCGACCGACCATCACGTTTTCCAGCGCCGTCATTTCAGAAAACAGGCGAATGTTCTGGAAGGTGCGCGCAATACCGGCCTTGGCCACTTCGTGGACAGCCGTAGGCTTGTAAGGCTTGCCGGCCAACTCGAAGCTGCCGCTGTCGGGCGTATACAAACCTGTCAGCACATTGAAGAAAGTCGTCTTGCCCGCGCCGTTGGGGCCGATCAGGCCATAGACCTGCCCGCGACGGATTTCGATGCCCACATCGCTGAGCGCCTGCAAGCCGCCAAAGCGCTTGGAAACGCCGCTGACCTTGAGGACAATATCTGCGGTGCTCATGCCTTGCCTCCTTGCAGAGACTTGCCGTGCTCCGGTGACGGCCACAGGCCACGCGGCCGCAGCAACATCACGCTGATCATCGCCAGCGCAATCAGCAACTGGCGCAGGATGGATGAATCCAGCCGCCCGCCGGTCATGGCCTGCAACGGGCCCGCCACATAGCGCAAGACTTCAGGCAACGCGGACAGCAACACGGCGCCCAGAATCACGCCCGGCAAGTGTCCGACTCCGCCGAGCACCACCATCGCCACAATCATTACGGACTCCATCAGGCTGAACGACTCGGGCGAAATGAAACCCTGGAAGGCGGCAAACATCGCACCGGACACACCGCCGAATGTGGCGCCCATGCCGAACGCCAGCAGCTTCATGTTGCGGGTGTTGATACCCATGGCCTTGGCGGCGATTTCGTCTTCGCGAATCGCCATCCAGGCACGGCCGACGCGGGAGAGCTCCAGCCGGTGGCAAATCACCACGCTGACCACCACCAGCGTCAGAAACAGGTAGTAATACATCGACACGCTGGCAAATTCAATGCCACCGAAAACATGTTTTTTACCCAGATCAAAACCAAAGAAATGCAGCGAGTCGATCTGATTGATCCCCTTGGGGCCATTGGTGATGTTGAACGGGTGGTCCAGGTTGTTCAAAAACACACGGATGATTTCACCAAAGCCCAACGTCACGATGGCCAGGTAGTCGCCGCGCAACCGCAGCGTGGGCGCACCGAGCAGAATGCCGAACACGCCAGCAATGCCCGCCGCCAACGGAATCACCAGCCACAGCGGCGTGTGCAAGCCGTTGGGAAACATCGCGGCAATCGCGGGGAAGGCGTCGGTCAACTGGGGCGACGCCAGCAGACCGAACATGTAGGCACCAATGGCGAAGAACGCGACGTAGCCCAGATCGAGAAGACCGGCATAGCCGACGACGATGTTCAGCCCCAGTGACAGCAGCACGAACAACAGCGCCATGTCGGCAATACGCACCCAGGCATTGCCAAATACTTGCAGCACGACGGGCAGCACCAGCAGGCCCACGGCGGCCAGCAAAAAGACAATGAGTTTCTTTTGTTGTTGTTTCATGGCGCTTCCTTTAAGCCCGATCCGCCACGCGCTCACCGAGCAAACCCGAGGGCCGCAGGGTCAGCACGATGATCAGCACAATGAACGCAAAGATGTCCGAGTAGTGGCTGCCCAATACGCCACCGGTCAGCGCACCGATGTAGCCCGCGCCAATCGACTCAATCAGGCCCAGCAAAATAGCACCAACCACGGCACCTGCCAGGTTACCAATGCCACCGAACACGGCCGCGGTAAATGCCTTCAGGCCGGGCAGGAAGCCCATCGCGTGCTGCGCGGTACCGTAGTTGGAGGCGTACATCACGCCAGCAATGGCAGCCAGCACGGCACCGATGATAAAAGTTGCCGAGATCACCATGTCGGGCTTCACGCCCATCAGGCCCGCAACACGCGGGTTCTCGGCGGTAGCACGCATCGCACGGCCCAACTTGGTGTAATTTACCAGCCACATCAGCACGGCCAGAGAGATGGCCGTCACGCACAGAATCATCACTTGCGTGGGGGTGATCACAGCACCCATCACGTCAATCGGCGTATTGGGCAAGAGTGTGGGGTAGGACTTGTAGTTGGGCTTCCAGATGATCATGGCCAGCGTTTGCAACAAGATGGACATGCCAATCGCAGTGATCAAGGGTGCCAGCTTGGGGCTATTGCGCAGCGGCCGGTAGGCGACCTTTTCGATGACGAAGTTCAGCGTGGCGGCGACCACGCAGGCGATCAGCAAGGCGATGATCAGAATGATGAAGCCGGGTGTGCCAGGCATGGACTCCTGCATCAGTCCGATGATGGTCCAACTGGTCAATGCTCCGACCATCATCACCTCGCCGTGGGCGAAGTTGATCAGGTTGATGATGCCGTACACCATGGTGTACCCCAGTGCGATCAGCGCATACATGCTGCCGAGCACCAGCCCATTGATGATCTGCTGTACCAAAATATCCATAAAACATCTCCGATTTTTGGCCGGCGCATCCGCAGGCACGGCAGTGCCAGCTTTTGGGTGGACGTGCAACGTGGCCTCATGGGCTGTACCGAGTCCTAAGCAAGAATCCCGCCACCGCAGGCTGTGCGGCTGAGCGTTTCAGGGATTGTAACCACGGGGTTACCAACTATTTCCGTTCATTCCGTGCCCGCAAGGTGCGCATTTTTTCCGCAATTTTGATCTCCAGCCCCCGCTCTACCGGCCTGTAAAAGTCGGGCGGCACCATGCCTTCGGGCAAGTAAGTTTCACCCGCCGCAAAACCGCCCTCTTCGTCATGGGCATAGCGGTAACCCTTGCCATAGTCCAGTTGCTTCATCAGCTTGGTCGGCGCATTGCGCAAGTGCATGGGCACCGGGCGTGTGCCATCCTTTTTGACAAACGCCTTGGCCTCGTTGAATGCCTTGTAGACCGCATTGGATTTGGGCGCGATGGCCAGATACACCACGCACTCGGCCAGTGCCAGCTCGCCTTCGGGGCTGCCCAGGCGCTCGTAGACGTCGGCGGCATCCAGGGCGACCCGCAAGGCGCGCGGGTCGGCCAGACCGATATCCTCGCTGGCCATGCGCACAAAGCGCCGCGCCATGTAGCGCGGGTCAGCCCCACCATCGAGCATGCGCACCAACCAGTACAGAGACGCATCCGGGTCGCTGCCGCGCACGCTCTTGTGTAGCGCCGAGATCGTGTCGTAAAACTGCTCGCCGCCCTTGTCGTAGCGGCGCATGCGCTCGCCCAGTACCTTGAGCAGCCAGACGTCGGTAATCTCGGTCAGTTTTTCCTGCACCGCGGCGACCGACAGCGTTTCCAGCGTATTCAACAAGCGGCGGGCGTCGCCATCGGCATAGGCGATCAGCCGGTCAACCGCTATAATTTCGATAGCTGGCAGCGCACCATCTGCGCGCGCTGCAGCCACTATTTGCTTCAAATCGTCAGGGTTCAGCGGCTGCAGCACATAGACCGCCGCGCGCGACAGCAAGGCCGAATTCACTTCAAACGACGGGTTCTCGGTGGTGGCGCCGATAAAGGTGAACAGACCGCTTTCCACATGCGGCAGGAACGCATCCTGCTGGCTCTTGTTGAAACGGTGCACTTCGTCGACAAACACGATGGTGCGGCGCTGTTCCAGCCCATCACGTGCCAGCGTGGCCTGCTCCACGGCTTCGCGAATGTCCTTCACGCCACCCAGTACTGCGCTGATGGTGATGAACTGCGCGTCAAAGGCATCGGCCATCAGCCGGGCAATAGTGGTCTTGCCGGTGCCCGGCGGACCCCACAGAATGCAACTGTGCGGCTGGCCCGACTCAAACGCCAGACGCAGCGCCATGCCTTCGCCCAGCAAATGCTGCTGGCCAATCACATCGCCCAAGACCTTGGGCCGCAGACGTTCGGCGAGGGGTT
>JAYWAV010000406.1:0-3219 GCA_043782015.1 Rhodoferax sp.
TCCAGCGCGGAAATCGCCACAGGCAACCAGGACCTGAGCGAGCGCACCGAGCAAACTGCCAGCAACCTTCAGCGTGCATCTGCATCCACTGAGCAACTCACAGGTACGGTGGCACAGTCCGCACAGTCGGCCCAGCAAGCCAACAAGCTGGCATCCAGCGCCGCAGAGGTTGCCGTGCGTGGCGGTGAGGTGGTGTCCCAGGTGGTCACCACGATGGAAGAGATCAACACCAGCGCCCGCAAAATTGCTGACATCATCAGCGTGATCGATGGGATCGCGTTTCAGACCAATATCCTGGCGCTGAATGCCGCCGTAGAAGCGGCGCGCGCCGGTGAGCAGGGCCGTGGCTTTGCGGTAGTTGCCAGCGAAGTGCGCAGCCTGGCCGGGCGTTCGGCAGAGGCCGCCAAGGAAATCAAAAACCTGATCAACGCCTCGGTAGAAAAAGTGGATTCCGGTTCAAGGCTGGTGGCCCATGCTGGCGAAACCATGACCGAAATCGTCGGTTCGGTGCAGCGCGTCTCCAACATCATCAGCGAAATCTCTGCCGCTGCCAGCGAGCAGAGTCAGGGTATTGGCGAGGTGAATACCGCCGTGTCCGAACTGGACCAGATGACCCAACAAAACGCAGCGCTGGTAGAAGAATCTGCCGCCGCTGCAGAGAGTTTGCGTGAGCAGGCGCAACGCCTGGCTGACGTCGTATCAACCTTTAAATTAGGTGGCTCGTCCTTGCGATTGACATGAGTGATTTTCCCGCCGATATCTATACTGAACCCAGTGCCGACGTCAACACACTGAACAACCTGGGCCCGCTGCGCGGCATGGCGGGGGTCTGGCAGGGCACCCAAGGACTCGACGTCAAACCCAAAGCCGATGGCCCACGCAAGCAGGCGTATGTGGAGCGTATCGAGCTGCAACCGATAGACCCGATCACCAATGGCCCGCAGCTGTTGTACGGCTTGCGTTACTACACGCGCATGACCAAGCCCGAACAGATCAAGACCTACCATGAACAGGTTGGCTACTGGCTATGGGAACCGGCAACCGGCTCCATCACCCATACGCTGACGATTCCGCGCGGCATGGTGGCGATGGCCAGTGGGACTGCTGCACCGGATGCCACGCAATTCAGTCTGGTGGCAACGCAAGGCCATCAGAACTTCGGAATTTGCTCCGTCCCCTTTCTGGAGCATGCGTTTCGGACCGTAGAGTTCCGCATTGATGTGAGCATCCACGCGAACGGATCCTGGTCTTACGAAGAAGATACGGTGATGATGATCCGGGGTCAGACCGAACCCTTCCACCACATTGATCGCAACGATCTGATCAAGGTTGAAGAGCCTACGCCCAACCCGCTGGCGCGGGGCTAGTCAAAACCGCGATCAGTCCCAACGGCGGTGGCCGCCGCGGCCATACCAGCCGCCATACCCAAATTGCAGATCGACGCGAATCGGCGACACGTAAGGCCGCACATAGTAGGGCTGTGGGTAGTACACCGGATACACCGGCTGCGTGACCACCACCGGGCCAGGTGCGTAGACCACCTGGGGTGACGATTGCACGGTGCTGTAATTTTGCGATGCTGGATTGGCGGCGCCTACGGGGGAGACCTGCAAGGGGATCGTGGGGCCCGGGTCTTGCGACATTTGCACGGAATAATGCTTGCCGCCAAATTCATAGACCACGTTGTAGCCCACTGCGCGGTTCTCGTACGTGGTTTGCGTGCCGCAGCGCTGCACATCACGCCACTGCGTCTCACCACTGCCCTCAATGTGGTCGCCCAAGAGGGCTCCGCCAACGGCACCCACCGCCGATGCGGCAGCGCGGTCGGAGCGGCGGCCACCGGAGGCATTGCCCAAAGCGGCACCTGCGATCGCGCCAATCAGCGCACCTGCGCCGCTGGTCTGCCGTTGAACTTCCACTTGCTGGGTAGAGCAAACCTGGCGTGGCAAGGCAACTTGCTGCATGACCGGAGTAGACGAAATCACCCGCCCCACATCCTGCTGTGCCATCGCGGCCGTAGCGGCAGCCAAGCTGCCCAAGGCCATTACCCATTTATTCAGTTTACGCATGCTATTTCTCCAACAAATGGGCAGCTACCAGCAAAGGCCAATGTGCCCTCGTCTTTAACGACATGCTGGGCTACCCGGATGACAATTTAGCGCCTCTTTCGCTGGAGAAACTGAAACTTTACACGTTACATTTGTAAAGGAAAAGCATATTTCGCAGGGTGGGATTAGAACCGGGTGCTGATGGTACCCGAGATGCGACCATCGTCTTCGATGACCGCCATCCACCTCCAGCGATCAAACGGGGTGCAAGGGTGCGAAACGCCCAGCGCAACGCGGTCTCCGATGCACGGTGCGGGCTGCGACGGGTCGAACCCCAAGATGGGCACAGCGCAATGCATCCAGACCATCCAAGTCGGCCAGCGCGACCACCTGGTTGGCAATGATGATGTTCTTGGCACCGGCCTCTATGCCCACCTGCACCTGATGGACATTGGCCAAGGTCAATCCCCATGCACCACCGGTCAATTGCATACGCATCAGCTCAGGCGACAGTGTGGTTTTTCCATGCGGCGCCAGCAGCGCGCCTTTGCCACTTAGCGTAGAGAGTTCGCAGGGCTCCGCCCACATCGGGTAGCCCGTGAGGGTGGCAAGTCAATTTATCACGCATCAATCCAGTCTACTGCCGGGCACCGGGCCAATACACGAATGACTTTCGGCGCGGACATGAAAAAGGGCCACTCGACGTGGCCCTCATTGCTCAGCAAAGCGCAATTATTTGGTAGCGGCAGTGACCGGCTTCACAGTCGTCTTCATGGTCGACTTGGTCGTCCTGACCTTCTTGATGTGCTTCACGTCTGTTTTGGACGCAACCTTCACATTGGTAGCAGGTGCAACCGCTGTGGTGGCGATGGGCGTTGCCGTAGCGGGCGTCGCAGTCGGGGTGGCTGCAAACGAGACAGAAGCAATGCCAGTCATCAGGGCAACGGCAATCAGGGACTTGATATTCAACATGGTTAAAACTCACTCATAAAGCGACAGTCGATGGTGCTCCGACTGTCATAAGCGAGCCAAAAATATGTTCTGGCTTGTACCTATAACGTAATGCGATCAGCAACGTTGACTGCGTTTACTTGCGGTTTACACGACAAAAGAAAACGGCCTGACACTATCAAATCAATAGCATCAGACCGTTGTCATTGGCGGAGAGGGT
>JAYWAV010000407.1:0-3214 GCA_043782015.1 Rhodoferax sp.
TTGTAAACCACTGGATGCGCAGGAACATCCAGTCTGCAAAAAACTGCGCCGCCAGCGTGGCTACTGCCAGATACAAGCCCTTGACCCGCAGGCTGGGCAAACCAAACAGGATGCCAAACAGCATGGCGCACACGCCACCCAGAATCAGCGCAAGTACCAAAGGCATGCCTTCCACGCGCACAAAGAAGTTGTAGGCGCTGTAGGCCCCCACCGCCATGAAGGCGCCTGAACCCAAGGAAATCTGCCCACAGTAGCCCACCAAAATATTTACGCCGATGGCGGCCAGGGAGAAGATCAGGAAGGGAATCAGGATGTTGGTTAACCAATACTCATTGGCCAGTGCAGGCACCACCACAAAAGCGATCAGCAGCATCGCAAAAAATGCTATTCGGTCCTGCAAGATCGGAAATATCTGCTGGTCTGCCCGGTAGCTGGTTTTGAATTGGCCGTTTTCTCTGTAGAACATTTTCTTCTCGCAATTTGTAAGCTATGAGCCAGGGTGGCAATGCGTTCTGCTCCGTGTCCCCCGCCCGCTTTGCGGGCTCCTCCTTTTACCTGCGCAAAACGCACTGCCACCCTGACTCATCGGGCGGGTGATAGTTCGCGGAAGATGATTCAATGTGATGGTCATACACGGTCAATAATTTTTTCGCCGAAAAGCCCTTGGGGGCGTATCAACAGAAAACCAAGGGCTAACACATAGGCAAACCAGATCTCAATGCCGCCGCCCACCATCGGCCCGATATAGACCTCGGACAGCTTCTCACCGACACCAATAATCAGCCCACCCACAATCGCGCCGGGCACCGAGGTGAGGCCTCCCAGAATCACGACCGGCAATGCGCGCAGCGCCACCGTGGTCAGCGAAAACTGCACGCCCAGCTTGCTGCCCCAGATCATTCCGGCCACCAGCGCGACGACACCGGCGACGCACCAGACGATGACCCAGATGCGGTTTAGCGGAATGCCAATGGATTGCGCGGCCTGGTGGTCATCGGCCACGGCGCGCAGTGCGCGGCCGGTCGATGTCTTCTGGAAAAACACGCTGAGCAATGCCACCAGCGCCGCGGCGATCAGCGCGGCGTAGAAGTCTTCCTTGTTGATCAGGATGCCGCCTTCAAACGTACTCTCCAGAATCATCACCGGGTCTTTGGGCATGCCAATGTCGATCTTGTAGATGCTGTTGCCAAACACCGACTGCCCCAGCCCTTCCAGGAAATAGGCAATACCCAGCGTGGCCATCAACAGCGTCGTACCTTCCTGGTTCACCAGATGGCGCAGCACCAGCCGCTCGATGACCCAAGCCACAGCAAACATCACGACACCTGCGCCGACAAACGCCAATACGTTGGCAGCAATCGGATCGGTAATGCCCAGCCCCGCAGGAATCCACTCCGAGAAGCGCGCCATCGCCAGCGCCGCAAACAGCACCATCGCGCCCTGCGCAAAGTTGAATACGCCAGAGGCCTTGTAGATGAGTACAAAGCCCAAGGCCACCAGCGAATACAGCATGCCCGCCATCAGGCCACCGAGCAGGGTTTCAAGAAAAAATGCCATTCGCTAACTCCATTCCATTCCGTTCGGGCTGAGCTTGTCGAAGCCCTTCGACGGGCTCAGGGCGAACGGGAAGGTTTTGTTTTCCATATCAGTGACTCGTCCCCAGGTAAGCGCCAATCACGTCTTCGTTGTTGCGCACTTCATCGGGCGTGCCATCGCCAATCTTCTTGCCGTAGTCCAGCACCACTACGCGGTCGCTGATGTCCATCACCACGCCCATGTCGTGCTCGATCAGCACCACGGTCGTTCCGAACTCGTCGTTGACGTCCAGCACAAAGCGGCACATGTCCTGCTTCTCTTCGACGTTCATGCCCGCCATAGGCTCGTCCAGCAGCAGCACCTGCGGCTCCATCGCCAGCGCACGGCCCAGGTCCACGCGCTTTTGCAGGCCGTAGGGCAGCTGACCCACGGGCGTCTTGCGATAGGCCTGGATTTCCAGGAAGTCGATGATGCGTTCCACGGCCTCACGGTGTTGTATCTCTTCGCGCAGGGCGGGGCCTAAGCGCAGCGCTTGCTGCAGGATATTGCTTTTGATCTTCAGGTTGCGACCCGACATGATGTTGTCCAGCACGCTCATGCCCTTGAACAGCGCCAGGTTTTGAAACGTACGCGCCACTCCCATCACCGCGACCTGGTGGCTGTTCATGTGCTTGAACGTCTGACCACGGAAAGCAATGGAGCCTTGCTGCGGCGTGTAGACGCCGTTGATGCAGTTCAGCATCGAACTCTTGCCCGCACCATTGGGGCCAATGATGGCGCGAATCTCGTGCTCGCGCACATCAAAGCTGATGTCGGTCAAGGCTTTGACGCCGCCAAAGTTCAGCGAGATGCTCTTCACGTCAAGAATGACGTCGCCGATTTTTCTTTTGGTCATGGCAAACCCCGTTCGCACGACACACAACCCCGTTCGGGCTGAGCCTGTCGAAGCCTCCTAACAAAGTAGGGTGCGGGCACTTCGACAAGCTCAGTGCGAACGGCACTGGGCTCATTGCGACAGGCAAGGGGTTCCGCCCGAACGGAAGTGCTGTTCATGCCGCCGCCTTCACCGGTGCAAAGGTCTTGGCATCGTCAATGCGCAGCGTGGCGCTGACGCTGCCGGTGCGTCCGTCTTCAAACTTGACCGTGGTTTCAATGAACTGCTCGGTCTTGCCACCATACAGGGCGTCAACCAGCACGTCGTATTTGTCGGCGATAAAGCCGCGGCGGACCTTGTTGGTACGGGTCAGTTCGCCGTCGTCGGCATCCAGCTCTTTGTGCAACACGAGGAAGCGGCTGACCTGGCTGCCGGCCAACAGCAGGTCCGCGGCGAGGTCTGCGTTGATCTTTTCCACGCATTCCTTGATCAACTGGTAGACCTCTGGCTTTTGCGCCAGATCGGTGTACCCCGCATACGGCAGATTTCGCCGCTCAGCCCAGTTGCCCACCGCATCAAAGTCGATGTTGATCAGCACACAGACCTTTTCGCGACCATCACCATAGGCGACGACTTCCTTGATGTACGGGAAGAACTTCAGCTTGTTCTCCACATACTTGGGCGCGAACATCGCCGCGTCAAACGCGCCGCCCTTGATGCGGCCCACATCTTTCACGCGGTCGATGATCTTCAAATGGCCGTGCGCGTCGATAAAGCCTGCATCGCTAGAGTGGTACCAGCCGT
>JAYWAV010000408.1:0-3213 GCA_043782015.1 Rhodoferax sp.
GTGCAGAAGGTTTACTTGATCAATCAGGATTACGCTTTTGGACAATCAGTGAGCCGTGCGGCGAGAGAAATGTTGACTGCCAAACGTCCTGCCATTCAGATCGTAGGAGATGATTTGGTGCCGCTGGGCAAAATAAAGGACTTTGCGCCCTATGTGGCCAAGATTCGAGCCTCTGGTGCAGACAGTGTGCTCACCAGCAATTGGGGAAGCGATTTATCGCTGCTCATCAAAGCAAGCAACGAGGCCGGATTGAAGGCTAACTATTATGCATACCTTGCTTTCTTCCCGGGCACACCGAGCGCAATTGGTGCTGCCGGTGCAGATCGCCTCAAGAGCCTTGCCGGATGGCACATCAACGCAGCAGATAGTTCGTGGGAAAAAACGTTGCTTGGTTATAAAGCCAAATACAGCGCACTGTCGAACCTAGACTACATTGTGCCCTATCGCATCGTGGAAACGGTGGCCAACGCAATGAACAAAGCAGGCACCACGGACCCGGTCAAGGTTGCATACGCCCTGGAAGGAATGAAGTACGCGGGGCCGAGTGGTGAATCCTGGATGCGTGCCGAAGATCATCAATTGATCGCGCCGGTCTATGTAATGAGCTTTGAAAAAGCGGGTCGGCCCGGCGTCAAACACGACGAAGAAGGAACGGGTTACGGATGGAAAACCGAAGCAATTAGTGAAGCGAAAGATGCCATTCCGGCAATGAAGTGCCAGATGGAGCGGCCGCCGAGGTAATGACGGGCTTCTCAATCGCAAAGAAAAAGGGGGAGTCATGAAAGCCATTGCAATCCGGTTTCTCGTCGGCGCCATACTGCTGCTGCAACTTGTCTCAGCATGGGCGGCGGATACCGTGAAAATCGCTTACGTTGACGCGTTGTCTGGACCTTTTGCCAACGTTGGCGAGGCACAGTACAAAGCGTTCAGGTACTCCATCGACCTCCTCAATGCACGGGGTGGCGTTCTGGGTGGGACTAAACTGGAACTTGTGCCTTTTGATAACAAGGCGAATGCGCAGGAAGCCTTGCTGGCGCTGAAGCAAGTGGGGGATCAAGGGATTCATTTCATTCTCCACGGCCTGAGTTCTTCCGTGGCGCTGGCCTTGACGGACGCCGTCTCCAAGCACAACCAGCGCAATCCGGACCGAACCATTCTGTATTTGAACTACGCGTCGATTGTCCCGGAGTTGACGAATGAGCGTTGCAGCTTTTGGTTCTTCCGCTTTGACGCCGATGGAGACATGAAAATGGTCGCACTCGGCGATGCCATTGCCGCAAACCAGAATATCAAGAAGGTCTATCTGATCAACCAGGATTACGCGTCGGGTCAGGTCTACGCCAGGACTGCGCGCGAAATGCTGACCAGGAGGCGGCCCGATATCTCGATCGTGGGCGATGAGTTGCATCCCCTGGGAAAGGTTAAGGACTTTGCCCCCTATGTGGCCAAGATCAAGGCTTCTGGCGCCGACGTCGTGTTGACGAATAACTGGGGCAATGACCTGACATTACTGATCAAAGCGGCCAGGGAGTCGGGGCTGCCGGTGGATTTCTATACCTATTACTTCACCCTAAGCCCGGGCGTGTTGAGTGTGCTAGGCGAGAATTCGATCGGGCATGTCAAGGAGGTCAGTGTCTACGATACCAATGGTGGAAGCGAAAGCGGCTTCAAATATCTGCAGGGATATCGCACGAAATACAATGAGGATTACCCAAACGTGCAGTTGCATGTGGTCATCGAGCTGCTTGCCAAGGCGATAGACCAAGCGCATTCCGCCGAACCGGAGAAGGTCGCGCACGCCCTAGAGGGCATGAGCTACGACTATTTCTATGGTCCGGTGCAGATGCGCGCCGACAATCATCAATTGATCCAGCCGATTTTCGTGAGGTCTGTGGCGAAGGTGGACGGGAAAGAAGTGAAGCTCGACTGGGACCATACCGGGATGGGATGGAAGGTCGAGCATCGCACCGAGGGTAAGGACACGATTTTGCCCACGACTTGCAAGATGGAACGGCCGCAGTAGAGGGAGATCGTAAACGGTGCTGCGGTATTGCGATGACAGCTGAGGGTCACGGCCAAGCGACAGATAGTCAACTGAGCTGTCCAATCGGACGCACAAGCAGCGCGGATGGCCGCAGTGTGGCGAGTCCTGAAATTCGATCGCCCCGTAAGCTGACATGATGAATTGCGCAAGTGAAATGTTACGACTGACGCCGCAGCCGGCCAATTGCAGCCCCTCGAGTATGTTCTCCATACCGGCCATTCAAGCCGCATTACCCCTGGTATGTCGATAGGCCTTCTTGAAGCGTCAACAGCGAATCAGGCTACTATTGCGAGCCGGCTCGATCTGCGAGTTTCATAAAACTGACCGGCCAGCCCGCTGAATTACTTTTAAGTTGGACCCGATCTATGGGAGGCAAACAATGAAAAAAGCACTGATAGCGATTTACCTCACGTTGTTTTGGGCGTTGCCTGCTTTGGCCGACGACGCTCAGCAGCTTGTCGGTGTGTGGAAATTGCAAACGTATTACGCAGAGTTTCAGGACACCGGCGAGACCAAAGCAGCCTTCGGAGCCAATCCCAACGGATACATCATCTTCACTCCCGATGGCCGCATGATCGTCCTCCTCACTGCGGAGGGTCGCAAGGCACCGCAAACAGATGCTGATCGGGTCCAAGCATTCCGGAGCATGTCCGCCTACTCAGGAACCTATCGTCTGGAGGAGGATCGCTGGATCACAACGGTAGATGTCTCCTGGAATGAAGCGTGGACGGGAACCGAGCAGATGCGGTTTTACCGCCTGGACGGCGATACGCTCACGGTGACGACGGCATGGCGGTCCAATGTAATCTACGACGGACGTATTACTCGAAGCACACTTACGTGGATACGGGCCAGATGAGTTTTCGCTGGTGACATCACCCGTCACTCTCTGAGCAAAGGGCCGACTGCGCGGGAAAGATAAGCACAAAGGAGTTTGCATGAGGAAATTTGCTTGGCAATTGTTGTTTATGTTCTTGTTGATGCAAGGTAGCGCCATCGCTGACACTTACCCCAACAAGCCCATTAATCTCGTTGTTGGCTTTTCGCCTGGCGGAGCCGCTGACCAGCGAGCCCGGCAAATCGCAGAACAACTGACAAAAGCCTTGGGACAGCCCGTGGTGGTACTGAACCGTCCGGGCGCCAGCGGCGCAATTAGTGCGAGTAGCGTA
>JAYWAV010000409.1:0-8854 GCA_043782015.1 Rhodoferax sp.
CGGCCGTTGCGGTTCCCGGTAGCCTGGCGGTAGGCTGCGTCGATGGCGGCCTCATCATGACCGTCGATGCTGACGGCATCAAATCCAAAGGCGGCGAACTTCGCTTCAATATTGCCTAGGGCCATGACCTCGTCGGTCGACCCCATGGCCTGAAAACCGTTTTTGTCGACGATCACGATAAGGTTGTCAAGTTTGAAATGGGCGGCGAACAGCGCGGCCTCCCAGATCGCGCCTTCATTGATCTCGCCATCACCCACCAGCGCAAAGCATCTTTGGTCGCTCTTGTTCAGCTTGGCGCCCAGTGCCAGGCCAGCGCCGACCGACAGACCGTGACCCAGTGACCCTGCCGTGGCTTCGACGCCAGGGACGTGGGCATCTGCCAGACCCTTGAGGCGGGTGCCGTCCTTGAAATAGCGCGCAAGCTCGTCCGCACGGAGCCAACCCAGCTCATGCAAGCAAGCGTATTGCGCCATCACGCCATGGCCCTTACTCAGCACCATGTAGTCGCGCCCGGGCGCGCTCGGGTCGTTGCGGTCCAGCCGCAAATGTGTGCGATACAACACCGCCAGCAGTTCGACGATAGAAAAGGCGCAGCCCACATGGACCGTGGCGCCAGCGAAAGCCATGTCCAGGATGGCCCGGCGCACGGCGTTGGCGTGAAAGGCGGTAGTGGTGGTCATGCGAAAGCGGTCTGGCGCGTCCAGACCATGGTTTTCTGCAGCGCAGCGTCCAGCGGCGTGTACTCGGAAAGGCCCAGCGCCTGGCGCGCTTTGGATGTGTCCGGGACATAGCGCGCCGGCAGACTGGCGGTTGGCGCTGTTGGCATCTGCACGGCGAGCTGCGGTTGGCCTGCACAAGCGGCCACGTGCTGCGCCAGCTCTGCAATCGAAAGCGCCTGTTCCGAGCCCACGTTGTAGGCCTGGCCGGCAGCGCCCGAACCCATAATGCGCAACAGCCAGACGCAAACGTCGGCGCTGTACAAAAAAGACCGCACTGGCGTGCCGTCGCCATTGATTTGAATGGTGCGTCCAGCCAGCGCGTCGCGGATGAAATTGCCTGCCGCAAAAGGGCCGTCCATCGGCAGGCCAGGGCCGATGACGGTGAAAATGCGTGCGATGCTTGGCGTGAAACCGGTGCCTGCCGCTTGTGCTGCATAGGCGCAGGCCAGCCATTCGGCGGCCCGCTTGCCGTTGCCATAGGCGTGGGCTGCCGAGAGCGGGTTCGGCGCGCCGTTGTAGCTTTCCGGCATGCGCTCAAGATCGGCAGGCTGTGGGCCGTAGACCGCACCGCTGGAGGTCATTAAAAAACGCCGCGCACCCGAGGCTTGCGCTAGGTCCAGCATGCGGCGGGTACCCTGCACAATGCCGTCAAACACCTGTAGCGGGTGCGCAGCCATATTGGCGTCACCGACTTCGGCAGCAGAGTGTACGCACAAGTCAAACTTGCCGACCGGGTCGGTAAAGTGACTCACATCGCCGGTCACCAACCGGGTGTCGGCGCGATCAAAGGTTTGCGGGAAGCGTTCCCGGGCCCGCTTGGCGTCGCGCGTCAGAACGACCAATTCCAGCTTGCTACACAGCTGGTCGTTAGCGCGCTGCAGCACCTGCAACAACCACGCACCGATAAAGCCGGTACCCCCGGTGATAAAGACACGGGAGCCGCCAAACTGCGACCAGAAAGGGGCTGTCAGCGACAGCACGAGGTCCAGGTCTTCGGGAGGAAGGGCGGCACGCATGGCAGACTAGAAATCCACGCCCAAATACGTCTCGATCTTGCGGGCCGCGAACTCCAGCATCTCCGGGGTCAGCGAAGGCTGTACGCCGATCCAGAAGGTGTTGTTCATCACGTTGTCGGTGTTTGTCAGATCACCGCTGACCCGGTATTTGGCCCCGGCCATATAGGGCTGGCGCGTCAGGTTGCCCGCAAACAGCAGCCGGGTGCCGACCTTGTTCTGGTCCAGGTAGGTCAGCAGGTCGAGACGGCTGACGGGGCAAGTGTCCTTCAGCGTGATCGGAAAGCCGAACCACGAAGGGTCAGAGTGCCCGGTCGCTTGTGGCAGGTGGACAAACTCTTCGCAGGCAGCGAGACGCTCTTTCAGGAATGCGAAATTATCTTTGCGTGCCTGGATAAAGCGAGGCGCCTTTTCCAGCTGGGCCAGGCCGCAGGCCGCCTGCATGTCGGTGATTTTCAGGTTGTAGCCCAGGTGGCTGTAGGTGTACTTGTGGTCGTAACCGTCGGGCAGCGAGCCGCCGATTTCCCTGGATGTCCAGCAAAAACGCTTGTTGCAGGTGTTGTCCTTGCCCGGTGCGCAGTAGCAGTCGCGGCCCCAGTCTCTAAAGCTTTCAGCAATGCTCTTGAGTTCATCGTTGTTGGTGAACACCGCGCCGCCTTCACCCATGGTGATGTGGTGGGCTGGGTAGAACGACAGCGTGGCGATGTCTCCGAAGGTGCCGCACATCTGGCCTTTGTAGGTGCTGCCCAGCGCGTCACAGCAGTCTTCTACCAGCCACAGCTTGTATTTTTTGCACAGCGCCACCACCACATCCAGGTTGAATGGATTGCCCAAAGAGTGGGCCAGCATGATGGCTTTGGTTTTGGGGCCGATGGCCGCTTCAATCTTGTCGGCATCGATGTTGTGGGTCAGGCGATCCACATCGACAAACACTGGCACCGCACCGAACTGCAAAATAGGGTTTACCGTAGTCGGGAAGCCAGCGGCTACGCCAATCACTTCGTCGCCTTGCTGGATCGCGCGCTCGCCCAGTTTGGGCGAGGTCAATGTGCTGAACGCGACCAGGTTGGCCGACGAGCCAGAATTCACGGTGATCAGATGTTTGATGCCAATAAAGGCGGCCAGCTTTTTCTCAAACTCTGCATTGAAGCGGCCAGTGGTCAACCAGCCATCCAGCGAGGCGTCCACCATGTATTGCAATTCGCGCGCATCGAGCAATTTGCCGGACGGCGGTACGGCGCTTGCACCAGGCAAGAATGGCTGTGGCGCCAGCGTGATGGCGGCGTACTCTTCAACCAGGGCTTTGATTTGCGCCCGCAGGGCAAGTGACTTCTGATTTTCCATGGGGCTTAAGGGGTGGTCGCCGAGGTCTGGTAGCTGTGAATTTGGGAAAGGGTGGCTGCGTGCATGTCGTCGCCATTGTGCTGCTGGCGCGCCCAGTCTACGGTCAGGCGCAGCGCATCAGACAGTCGCAACAGCGGGGCCCACGGCAGGCGTGCCCGTGCCTTGGAGATATCGAGCTTCAGATAGTGGGCTTCGTGCGGGTGCTCTCCGGACTCAGTGACCCAGCTCGCTTCGTGGCCCCACAGCCGGGTCAACTCGGCAGCAATCCAGCTGACGGGTTTCGCATCGTCATCTTGCGGGCCAAAGTTCCAGGCCTGGGCAAAGGCTGGTCCGTCTGTATACAAACGCTCGGCCAAAGTCAGATAACCACGCAGCGGCTCCAGAACATGCTGCCAGGGACGGATCGCGTGCGAGTTGCGGATGCGGGCCGGTGTGTTGGACCGCAACGCTGCCAGCATGTCAGGTACTAGCCGGTCTTCGGCCCAGTCACCGCCGCCGATCACATTGCCAGCGCGCGCGGTCGCCAGTGCAACGCCGTGGCTGTCATGGGTCGCCTGGTTGAAGAAGGAGTTACGGTAGGCGGCGCTGACCAGTTCGGCGGCCCCTTTGCTGTTGCTATAGGGGTCGTAGCCACCCATGGGGTCGCTCTCCCGATAGCCCCAGTCCCATTCCCGGTTCTCGTAGCATTTGTCGGTGGTCACATTGACCACTGCCTTCACGCCCGTTGTTTGCCGCACTGCTTCGAGCAAATGCACCGTGCCCATCACATTGGTGGAATAGGTGGCTACCGGATCGTTGTAGGACGCACGCACCAGCGACTGGGCCGCCAGGTGCAAAACGATTTCAGGCCGGGCCTGCTGGAGCGCCTTTGATAGCGTCGCCAGGTCGCGTACATCGCCAATCTGCGAGTACATGTCGCGCTCCACACGGGCCAGTGTGAACAGGTTGGGATCAGATGGCGGCGCAAGCGCGTAGCCACTGACCTCTGCACCCAAGTGCTGAAGCCACAGCGACAACCAACTGCCCTTGAAGCCAGTGTGGCCCGTCAGAAATACACGGCGGCCCTGCCAAAACTCCGGATTCACGCCCAGACCTTCCAGGGTGCCTTGCCGCTGACCCATAGCTCATCGAGGTAGGTCTTGTCGCGCAAGGTGTCCATGGGCTGCCAAAAGCCAGTGTGCTCAAACGCGGCGAGTTGTCCACGTTGGGCCAATGTTTCCAGGGGCTCGCGTTCCCAGACCGATTGGTCGTCTTCAACCAGATTCAGAATATCGGGCGATAGCACAAAGAAGCCGCCGTTGATCATGGCGCCGTCGCCCTTGGGCTTTTCCCGGAACGACCCGACCCGCTGGTTCTGGATGTCGAGGGCACCGAAGCGTCCCGGGGGATAGGTTGCGGTCAGCGTTGCCTGCAGGCCGTGGGCTTGGTGGAAGGCGATCAGCGCGCCAACATTCACATCGCTCACGCCGTCACCATAGGTCAGGCAAAACGGCTCGTCGGCATTCAGATAGCTGCCAATGCGCTTGATGCGTCCGCCGGTCATGGTGTCGGCACCCGTGTCCACCAGCGTTACTTTCCACGGTTCGGACTTTCGCTGGTGTACCTGCATGCTGTTGCTGGCCAGATCGAAAGTGATGTCCGACATGTGCAGGAAGTAGTTTGCAAAGTACTCCTTGATCATGTAGCCCTTGTAGCCGCAGCAGACGATGAAGTCATTGATCCCGTAGTGGGAATAGATCTTCATGATGTGCCACAGAACAGGCATGCCGCCGATCTCGATCATGGGCTTGGGCTTCAGGTGGGTTTCCTCGGAAATGCGGGTTCCGAGGCCACCGGCGAGGATGACGGCTTTCACAGTTGGGCTCTCATTCGCTAAATATGCTATTCATTTTATAGCTACCTACGCACGCTGCGCGGGTGCTAGAGGCATATTTGATTCAAATTTTGCAGTGGGAAGCGATTGCCTCAAACCTGCATGTTCATGATGTCAGTGTAAGCCTGCACCATGCGGTTTCGGACGTGCAGGGTAGCTTGAAAGCCGATCTGGGCTTTCTGGATCGCCACCATGGTCTCTTCCAGGCTGACTTGGGGGTTCTCCAATTGCACTTCCTGTTGCAAGCGGGTCGCTTCGTTCTGGGAGGCGCTGACGGCGGTCAGCGCACTCTTTAGGGCGCCGGAAAAACCGCCCGCATCCTTTTCGGCCCCGACGGACGCTGTGGAGCGGGTGAGCGCTCCCGGACGGATGCCGGTTGGCATGGAGACGGAGGTAAGCTTCAGATCCACGGCAGATCCTTCAAAAATGGCATGCGCAATGCTATTGCCGCATTTGGGGAAACATTAATTTGAATTGATAGGGAATTAGGGTGCTTTTCGTCCTAATGTTTTGGAGGTAGCCCCGAATAATCAAACCCAGTCACAAGGCATGCCGCGCCTTGTATGTCTTACCGGAACACCCAATGGCCGACGTCGCGACCCTTCCTGTCAATACCATCAGCGTGAATCCCACCATTGCGCAGCGCTTTGCTGCTCTGGAACAGGGGCAGCGCATGCGCCTGGCGCTGGGTGCGGTGTTGTTTGTGGCGATCGCCGTGATCGGCCTCGTCATGGGGCGCCAAGCCGACTGGCGCGTGCTGTATTCCAATTTGGCTGACAAGGACGGCGGCGCCGTGATCGCGCAGTTGACCACGCTGAACATTCCCTACAAGTACACCGAAGGTGGTGGCGCGATTTTGGTGCCTGCAGACCGGGTACACGACGTGCGCCTGAAGATGGCAGCGCTGGGCCTTCCCAAGGGCTCGGTGGCAGGTTTCGAGATGATGGAGTCCAACCGCTTTGGCATGACCCAGTTCCAGGAGCGGTTGACCTTTCAGCGCGGTTTGGAAGGGGAGCTGACGCGCTCGATCCAGGCGCTGTCGTCGGTGGAGAGTGCGCGCGTGCACCTGGCGTTGCCGAATCAGAATGGGTTTTTCCGCGAACAGCAAAAGCCGTCGGCCTCTATCTTGTTGAGCCTGCGTGCCGGCCGTGCGCTGGACCGCACGCAACTGGCAGGCATCGTGCATCTGGTGGCCTCCAGCGTGCCGGAAATGAACCCGTCTGCCGTGAGTGTGCTGGACGATACCGGCAAACTTCTGTCGCAATCGCCGGATAGCGCGGGCAGCGTGGACGCAGAACAACTGCAATACGTGCAACAGATTGAGCAGGCTTACAGCCGCCGGATTCTTGACATTCTGGAGCCCGTAGTTGGCAAGCAGAACGTCAAAGCCCAAGTCACCGCCGAGCTGGATTTCTCCCAGACCGAATCCACCACCGAAACACATAAGCCGAATCAGTCACCAGAAAGCAGTGCGGTGCGCAGCCAGCAAATGGTGGAAAGCAGCAACGGCGGCACAGCAGCGCCGCCTTCCGGCGTCCCCGGTGCAACGACCAACCAGCCACCGTCTCCACCCGCCGCACCCATCAACGGCCAGGCGCAACCGCTGGCGGCCAGTGGCCAAGGTGCTGGCGCCGCTGGCACGGGCGGCGCTTCCAAGAAAGAATCCATCATCAATTACGAGGTGGACAAGACTGTCAAAGTCACCAAGGGTGCCACTGGCGTTGTCAAACGCGTCAATGCCGCCGTAGTGCTGAACAACCAGTCGGTCACCGACGACAAGGGCAAGACCACCAGCACGCCGCTGACAGAGGCCCAACTGGAAAAGATGACGGCTTTGGTACGCGAGGCGGTAGGCTTCAACAAAGACCGCGGCGACTCGGTCAACCTGATGAATGCGCCTTTCGCCAAGGTAGCGGACGAAAACATGGAAGTACCACTGTGGCGCCATCCCGAGGTACTGGAAACCGCCCGCAGTTTTGCCTGGCCTCTGGGGACGCTGGCACTCGCAGCGCTGGTGTTGCTTGGCGTTATCCGCCCTGCCTTGAAGGGGCTGTCCCAGCAGCAGATCGCCACGAGCACCGGTTCAGAGCTGAATGGCTCGCAGTTGGATGCCTTGGAGTCTGAGCAGCCAGAGCGGCCACAGTTGTCAGGGCCTTCGATGGATCCCGCGCAGGCCACCGCTTCCGAGCTGCGGCTGGAAGACGCCCGCAAACTCACGCGGGACAACCCGGCCGCTGTGGCAAATATCGTTAAGTCCTGGATCAACGGCGAGGCGGCTGCTTGAAGCTAGGCGCAAAATAACACCATGGCACAAGACGACGGACTACAAGACGCGGCGATCCTGATGATGTCTCTGGGAGAAGCGGAGGCGTCGGAGGTGTTCAAGCATTTGTCACCCAAAGAGGTGCAGAAGCTGGGTGAAGCCATTGCCAAAACCACACAAATTACCCGGGAACGGGTGGATGAGGTGGTCGACAAGTTCACAGGTGTTGCGGCGTCCCAGAGCTTGTTGGTGTCCAACTCGGGCGACTATGTGCGGTCTGTGTTGAAACTTGCGCTCGGAGACGACAAGGCCGCGTTGCTGATTGACCGCATCTTGCAAGGCGGCGACGTATCCGGCATCGAGAGTTTGAAGTGGATGGACCCACTGTCAGTGGCCGAACTGCTGCGCAACGAGCACCCGCAAATCGTCGCTGCCATTCTGGTTCACCTGGAATACGACCAGGCCGCCGACGTATTGAAGCATCTGTCGGAGCGCCAGCGCAATGAAGTGATGCTGCGGGTCGCGACGATGGAAGGTATTCAGCCGACTGCCTTGAAGGATTTGAACGAGGTACTGTTCAAGGTTCTTGCCGGTGGTGACAAGATCCGCAAGGCGTCTTTGGGCGGCATCAAGACGGCCGCTGAAATGATCAACCAGATGGGCACGGCGATCGAGGGCACTGTGATCGAGTCCATCCGCAGCCACGATGCCGATCTGGCACAGAAGATCATGGACAAGATGTTCGTGTTTGACGATGTCATCAAGCTGGACGACAAGGCCATCCAGATGGTACTCAAAGAAGTGTCCTCCGATATTCTCATCGTGGCGCTCAAAGGCGCCCAGCCCGAACTCAAGGAAAAGATTCTGGCAAACATGTCTTCCCGAGCTGCGGCCACGCTGCGCGAAGACCTGGAGTCGCGCGGCCCGATGCGGCTGTCCGAGGTGGAAGCGCAGCAGAAAGAAATTCTCAAGACCGTGCGCCGTCTGGCGGACGAAGGGCAGATTGTCATTGGCGGTGGAGGTGGCGACGACGCCATGGTCTGATGAGCCGCGTACATTCACGCATTACCCCCAGCGACCAGGTTGGCCCCGCGGTCGATTGGCAGTTCACTGCCGTTGATCAGGCGGCCCTGCGCTTTGCGGCCAAGCTGAAAGCCCAAGCGGATGCGGAAGGCCAGAACCGATCGGACACTGCACGCAAAGCCGGTTTCGACGAAGGTTATAACAATGGCTTCTCCGAAGGCTATGCCCAAGCGCACGCTGCAGCGACGCTGGACGGGGATCGGAAGATCGCCGACTACATCGCACACGAAGGCGCCGAGGCCGCCCGTGCCTTTGCCAGCCTGCTGGCCACCAGCCACGAACAAATCAACGCCTCCGAGCAACAAATGGCAGAGGGTCTGCTGCGGTTGGCGTGCGGCCTGGCCCGCCAGGTGCTGATGCACGAGTTTGCCGTCAATCCGAATGCAGTTTTGCCGGTGATTCGGGAGTCGCTGGCCATTCTGATTGTGGACGCCAAAACGGCGCTGGTTCGCCTCGCTCCTGCAGATGTAGACGTTGTGGAGCCGGTTCTGCGTGAAGAGTTTCCGGGGCTGACCGTCAAATTGCTGCCTGACAGCAGCATCGAGGCGGGGGGCTGCCA
>JAYWAV010000410.1:0-3190 GCA_043782015.1 Rhodoferax sp.
GGCTTATCCGATACCCTCTCCCAATTTTCTACAAAATTTCTCTAGGGCGAGGACGCTAACTGGGACGCCTGCACCCTAGTCAGCGTGGTAACCTTCGTGGTAACTCCAACACCACCATGGTTGGCAGCCCCTTACGAATCAACACGTTAGGTGGTACTCGCAGGTTCCTTCGTTCCTGTCGGGGGCACCATGGGAGAAGATCTACACACGCAATGTGTGTATCCGCACAGAGTGCGTCATCGCATGGGTTTAACTTCGACCCATGACTGAAGTTCACACTGCCCCCCACCCGACGTCTGCATTGTCGCGGTCCAATCCACCTCCGCATGACGCCAACTTTCGCAACCGACCCCTCACATCACCAGCGCCTGTGCCACAAGCCGATCAGCTGTTTCTTGGCTTGGTTGACTCCTTCCAGGCGACCGGCGGTCTGATCTGGGTAGGCGACCTCGAGTCGATGTTCATGCTGCGTTCTACTGGCTCCTCGGAGGAATTCGCAATGGCTATTACCGACCGACAGGTGATCCACTTCGAATGGCAAGCCCAAACGTGGCTCCCACTGTTCCAGTTCGATCTGATACGGATGCAGGCGCGCCCGGCACTGGTGCCCATACTCGCCGAGCTCAATAGCATTTACGACAACTGGGAAGTGGCGGACTGGTTCGCAAGAATTAACCCCTGGCTGGGCGGTTACAGCCCGTCACAAAAATTAGGAAGGAACCCTTTAGCCGTCATGAATGCGGCCTCTGCCGAAGTCTTTGTCGCCCGGGGCTAGGAAGTGCGCATGCCCGTGATCGTCACGCGCAAATCGGCAGCCCAGCTTCTGCGGTCCCGCCCTTGCGCCAACTGTGGCTCACCAAAGCGGACTGCGGCCACCAAGCCCTGTGTGCAAAGCGTCCGCCAGAGTGAGCCTATCAATGTGTCATCGCCGATGTAGCAAGGTGCAAAACTGGGCGCTCCCGTGGCTCCATCCATAAATGTCAGCGCCACCGGCTGTATCGGCGCATGGGCCGAGATGGCCGCTTGCAGCAAATTGGCGTGAAAAGGTAGTAACTGGTTGCCATCGCCCGTCGTGCCCTCCGGAAACACCGCCAGAACGTCACCGGCTTGCAAACGCTCGGCCATGTGGTGGACCACACGCATGGCATCGCGGCGCGACGCGCGCTCGATGTACAGCGTGCCAGCCCCGGTTGCCAGGGTTCCGACGATGGGCCAGTACTGCACGTCGGCTTTGGAGACAAAGCGGCAATGGCGCGCGGCGTGCATCACCACAATGTCCAGCCACGAGATATGGTTCGCCGCCAGCAGGACCGGGCCAGACACTGGGGGGTTTCCAGTTACTACCAATTTGATAGCTAGCTTCGCAAGCATGGTGCGCGCCCAGGCCTGAACAGCCGCATCTTTTTCAGATGGAGAAAGCCGCGAAAAAGTAACACGAATAGTCCAGGCACCCACCAACACATGGGCCGCAACCTGGCACAGCCGCCAGCAAGCCCGCAGTTGATTCATGGCCAAAGCTGCCCGTCAGGCCTGGTAGGCAATGTGTCCACCGACCAGCGTCGCGCGCACGCGCCCGGGCAACTCCAGCCCGCCAAACGGCGTGTGCCGGCTCTGGCTGCGCAGCGCTGCGGGCTCCACGGTCCAAGCGGCTTGTGGGTCGAACACACAGATATCCGCGATGCCACCCACGACCAGCTGGCCCGCGCTGGAAGCGAGTGGCCCCAAGGCTGCGCCCAGCACACCGGCTGGCGCACTGGTGACGGTTGCCAGTGCACGGGGCAACGGCACATTGGCATCCTGCGACCATTTCAGCGCCAAGCTCAGCAGGAGCTCCAGCCCGGTCGCGCCTGGCTCGGCTTCGGCAAACGGCAGGGATTTTTCGTCTTCACTGACCGGCGTGTGGTCGGACACCAGGACGTCGATGGTGCCATCGGCCAGACCCGCACGCAAAGCGTCGCGGTCCCGCTGCTGACGCAGCGGTGGGCTTAGACGCATGCGGCTGTCAAAGTAGCCGATATCCATGTCCGTCAGATGCAGAGAATTGATGCTCACATCGCAAGTGACCGGTAGGCCCTCGGCCTTGGCGTCACGCACCAGCGCGACGCCAGCCCCGCTGCTGAGGCGACACAGATGCACCCGTGCACCAGTCGCACGTACCAACTCGAAGATCGTATGCAATGCAATGGTTTCTGCGGCCACTGGAATGCCGGACAAGCCCATGCGTGTGGCCAACGGGCCACTCGCAGCGACTCCTTTTCCAAGATACACCTCTTGCGGACGCAGCCACACGGGATAGCCAAAGGTGCTGGCGTATTGCAGGGCACGCAGCAGCACCTGGGTGTTGGCAATGGGCAGCTCAGCCTGGCTGAAGGCCACGCACCCGGCTTGGGTAAGTTGCAGCATTTCTGTCAGCTCTTCGCCCATTAGATTGCGCGTCAATGCCCCCAACGGAAACACACGGGACAGGTTCAGCGTTTGCGCGCGGTAACGCAGCATTTCCACCAGACCGGCTTCATCCAGCACCGGCTCGGTGTCGGGCGGGCAGACGACGCTGGTCACACCGCCGGCCACAGCCGCCGCCAACTCGGAGGCCAGTGTGCCTTCGTGTTCATGGCCCGGCTCACGCAGACGCACCGACAAATCGACCAGACCCGGCATCACGATGCAACCAGTGGCATCGATTACGATGTCCGGCTTAAAGTCATTTGCTATATTTTTAATAGCTGCTACCGCTCTATCCACGAGCGCTACATCGGTTTTTTCATCCAAACCGCTGGCGGGATTGATGACCCGGCCGCCTTTGATCAGTATCTTGCTCATGCTTCGTTCCCTGCGACTATGCTCATGACCGCCATTCGCACTGCAATGCCGAAGGTGACTTGCGGCAGGATCACGCTTTGCTTGCCATCCACGACGGTGGAGTCGATCTCCACCCCTCGATTGATCGGTCCCGGGTGCATCACGATGGCGTCTGGCTTGGCCAATCGCAGCTTTTCGGGGGTCAAGCCGTAGCTCTTGAAGAACTCATGCGTTGACGGCAACAGCGCACCGCTCATCCGTTCGTTCTGCAAACGCAGCATGATGATGACGTCACAGCCTTTGATGCCTTCTTCCAGCGTGTGGCAGACGCGCACACCCATCTGCGCCATGTCGGCTGGCACCAGCGTCTTCGGGCCAACCACGCGCACCT
>JAYWAV010000411.1:0-3188 GCA_043782015.1 Rhodoferax sp.
GTCGGCATCCATTTCAAGGACTTTCCCCTGATGCCCTTCCGTCATGATCACAGGAAACTTCATGGGGAGATCCTTATGTCGGGCTCGGGAAGATTTTCGGTACTGGTATGATTTGAATTCCTATGGGGCTGACAATCGTAAATGAATGTGGCATGATGGGTTCATGCCAAAGCCGCTCAAGAAAACCAAAAAGAATCCTGCCGACCCTAACTTGCTCGCACGTTCCGTTATTGAAGCGGCTATTGGAGAACCTTTGAATACATCAATTCAAAAGCCAATCAAACCCCTTCCATCTCCTATTTCTGAGTACCTTGCTAAGATCGGGCGGCAAGGTGGGCTCAGGGGAGGAAAAGCGAGAGCAGCCAAATTAAGTGAAAAAGAACGGAAGGCTATTGCAACAAAGGCAGCACAGATTCGATGGAAGCATTAAACTACCGCTTTTTGCGCATTCCCTTTCTTTTCTTGTCTTGTGCCAGCCATTTATGTCTTTCCGGCGTGACCACTGTTGGTCTATATATTTTCTTGTAATTCGCAATATCTTTAACGAAATCTATTGGTTCATTTGAGGGCACTCGGAATGTCCACCATGTCATCCCACCATAATTCGTAATTGCGAAATCACCATTGACAATAATATCCATTCCTAGAAGGATGTCGGCTCCTCCTACAGACCCTTCTGATACTTTAATTCCAATAATCGCGACATTATTTGGAAGATGTATATTAACGAGGAATGTGTCTGTCTCGTACTGATGAACCTGATCACCCGCTCCTACTGCCTCACATGTGACACGACCACTTGGCTGGAGATGTAGTTCTTGAACTACTCTCCGACAGACGACTGTATTGGTTGCTCCAGTATCCCAAATGGCCGTATATGGCTTTTTGATTGGTTCCGGTGAGCCAAGCGATGGGTCGTGCGCCTCGCTTACGTAGACTTCATTGGAAAGTTCACGAGCAAGACCATCGCCTTAGCTAGTAAAGCCAAACGTAGGGTATTGCTGAAATCTCACGGATCGAGTTTAACTGAAGGCAACCCGAGAATGATAGCGTTGGATATGGTTGGATTCTGAATTGCTCTGCTGAATCAAGAACTTGCCAGCCCCGTATTTCTTTTTAAGTGCATCATAGGCCTCAAGCTCTGTGTCGAAGGCCCCCACTACTTCTTCTCCGCCAATGCCCAGGAACTTCCCGCGATATTTCTCGCCAAGCTCTTCCTTGTGTGACTTGTAGTACTGGTATTCGCATTGCAGCATGGCACTAAAATAACAATGAAGCCCGTCCTAGTCAAGCGCCTCACAATATTCGTACTTGACATTGCTTGATCCGGTCAAGCATAATACGGCATCAACAGTGGAGGATGCCATGAACAAACTGACTCAAACAAAATGCGCACAAGTGGTTGCCGCTCTCGTTGAAGGGAACAGCATCAGCAGCACGGTGCGCATGACAGGCGTGACGAAGCAAACGATTCTCCGTCTCATTGCGGACTTAGGCAGGGCTTGCGCGAAGTATCAAGATGAGAAGCTGCGTAACTTATCCTGCAAGCGCATTCAAGCGGATGAAGTGTGGTCGTTCTGCCATGCGAAGGATAAGAATCTATCGGAAGAAATGAAGGGTAAGTTTGGTTTCGGATCGATCTGGACCTGGACGGCGATTGATGCGGATAGCAAGTTGATGATTTCTTGGCTTGTCGGAGAGCGTAGCCTGCCCTATGCCATTAAGTTCATGGACGATGTGGCTTCACGGCTTGCCAATCGCGTGCAATTGACCACGGATGGCCATAAGCCGTACCTCCAAGCTGTAGAAGGTGCCTTTGGGTCAGAAATAGACTATGCCGTGCTAGAGAAAATTTATGCTTCCGCTCCTCAGCAAGTCGCAACGACTCGTTACAGCCCTGCTCAATGCTGTGGAACTCGCACCCATACGATAACAGGAAACCCAGACAGCCAGCACGTTTCGACCAGCTATGCAGAGCGTATGAATTTAACGATCCGTATGATGAACCGCCGCTTTACACGGTTGACGAATGCTCACTCTAAGAAAGTGGAAAACCATATCCATTTTCTTAACATCACTTTCATGTGGTACAACTTCGCGCGCATTAATCAGGCGCTCAGGGTGACGCCTGCTATGGCTGCCGGGGTGACTGATCATGTGTGGTCTTTGGATGAGTTGATCGGATTGCTTTAATTAAATCCAATTATGTTAAAATGATACGTGGCATACAGAGCAAAGACGATTGCCGAATACTTTCTGATGAAGGCTCAGGGTGAAGGCGAAGCTATAACTCCTCTGAAATTGCAGAAACTCATTTATTTTGCGCATGGATGGCATTTGGCAGTCCAAGGGAAGCCATTAATCAAAGAAGGTGTAAAGGCCTGGCCTTATGGCCCAGTTATTCCTTCTATCTATGATGAATATAAATCTTATGGTGGACAGGCCATCCCCACCATTGAGGTTGACAATATTATTGAGGAAGGCTTACTAAACGATACGATTACTGTTAAATTGCTAGACAAGGTATGGGAGGAATATGGAAAATTGGGTGCCTTTCAGTTGAGCAATATGACCCACGAATCAGATACTCCATGGCAAAAAACAGAAACATCCGATGTAATACCAGATGAAGAAATAAGGAAGTATTTCGTAGAACACGCTAGAAAACGTAAGCAGCGGTCTTAATGTTCAATGGATACGGATGAAGCCTCACGCGTACCCGTTGAAATTGACGACATATCGCCTACTCCCACGCCTTCCACCAAAGCAGATGCCAACACTCTCAAAGAGCAGCGGTATCTAGAGGACGCACACCTAGCCTCGTTCAAACAAGACACGATGCATCGGGCTGAATATGCCCCGAAAATATTCTGGCTCGTGGTTGCATGGATGATAGGAATCTTCATACTTCTCTTCTTTCAGGGATTTCATCTCTTCTCTTTCGATCTTTCAAATTCAGTCCTCGTTGCTGTCATCAGTGGAACAACCATAACTGTGCTTGGGATGTTCGTTGTTGTTGCAAAATATATATTTTCCCATGAAAGAGATCCTTCAAGGTAACTTAATATTTTCAAATCATACCAGTACCAAATTTTCGTGTGATTGGCTTGTCACGAGGCCGGATGTCAGACTGGCTGGATGGATTTCACCAGCTCGAGCACGCGGTTACGAATATCGGGGTTAATCTC
>JAYWAV010000412.1:0-8808 GCA_043782015.1 Rhodoferax sp.
TTACCAGCAAGTTTGGCGAGCAGGCGAGCTTGGATGCTTGGCTGCTGGTACAGCATGCCGACCACGATCGACAGTTTCAGCGAGAGGCAATCGTGCTGCTGGAGCAGGCCGTTAAGCAAGGGGAGGCCAGTGGTAAGGACTTGGCCTACCTCAGCGACAGAATTGCGGTTGCCGAAGGAAAACCGCAACTCTACGGTACCCAGTTCAAAGGCGTAGAAAACTGCGAATTCGTGTTCCAGCCGATGGACAGCCGCGAGGCCGTCGCTGCGCGTCGTCAGGCGGTTCCTGGAATGATCTCTTTGGAAGAGTATAAAAAAATGATGGAACAGCAGGCACTTCCTCCGCATTGCAAAGCTGATCCAGCAAAGTAGTTTATTGCTGTGCTGTCGGTCTCAAGAACTTCTGAAGGCAGGGCTACTTCCGGATCATGTGTGTCGGATACTTTTTTCCGTACGTGCCCCCCGCGCCGTGAGGGTGCTCCTCCTTCACCTCCCGGAAATGAGCAGCCAACCCACCTGATCCCGCTCGGTGCTGGCACGCCAGTAACTTCAAGGCCCTTCGCATGAGGTATTTCCCGTTGACGGTGCGGGGTATGCGTTTTGCGTAGGTTAAGGAGGAGGGCCCTCACGGCCCTTGGGGACACGGAGCAAAACGCATACCCCGTAACGTCAGCGGGCAAAAGAAGCGCAGTTAACGAATCAACCCAAAGCCACCCGCTTGGCAATATGGTCCATCGCCTCCTGCACTTGATCCACCAGAATGAGACACAACTCGCCATCGACAAGTCTGTCCATTGCTGTATCAATGGCCAGAAATTCGCCGCGTATTTCGGGTGAGCTTTTTGTGCGGCTGGCATTCTTCAGACCGTCGCGTAAAAGGGCCAGCACCTCTCCGTCTTCACGGCCGCGCTGGCATGCGTCTTCAAACAGCACGACTTCGTCAAACGCTTCGCCCAGAATTTCGGTCTGTTGACGGATATCTTCGTCGCGGCGATCACCGGCACCGCTGATGACCACACTGCGACGCGTCGCCGGAATCGCTTCTACCGCCTGCACCAGCGCCAACATCGCATCGGGGTTATGGCCGTAATCCGCGATCACCGTGGCGCCGCGGAACTTGAACATGTTGAAGCGGCCCGCTGCATTGTCCTGGTCGTTGGAGAACGAGGCCAGACCCTTGCGGATCACATCCCAGTCCAGGCCCAGAGCCCAAGCTGCCGCGACGGAGGACATGACGTTTTCCACTTGAAAACCGATTGCGCCATTCAGCGTGATCGGAATTTCGGACAGTGGAATGACATGTTGCTTGTCACCCTTGGCCGCGACCAGGTTGCCGTTTTCGACAAACACCACCGTATTGCCCTGCGCACGGTGTGTGGCCATCACGGGGTTGAAGCGGTCTAGCGCGAAGAACGTGACTGCACCTTTGCATTTTGATGCCATCGACGCGACGATAGGGTCGGCCGCGTTGAGTACCGCTACACCGCTTTGCGACACGTTTTGCACGATCACGCGCTTGAGCACCGCCAGGTCTTGTACCGTGGTGATGTAGTTCAAACCGAGATGGTCGCCGCTGCCGACGTTGGTAACGACGGCCACATCGCAGCGGTCAAATGCCAAGCCTTCGCGCAGGATGCCACCGCGTGCGGTTTCCAATACCGCAGCATCCACATCCGGGTGCAGCAGCACACTCTTGGCGCTCTTGGGGCCGCTGCAGTCGCCGGTGTCTATGCACTGACCGCCAACATACACACCATCGGTGTTGGTCATGCCGACACACATATTGTTGGTCGTTAGCAGGTGCGAAATCAGGCGCACCGTGGTGGTCTTGCCGTTGGTGCCGGTGACGGCCACGATGGGAATACGACCGTTTTCTCCCGCCTTGAACATGCTGGAGATGATGGCTTCGCCCACCGGACGGCCCTTGCCGAATGACGGCGTCAAGTGCATACGCAACCCCGGCGCGGCGTTCACTTCCACGATGCCGCCACCCTGTTCTTCGATGGGGCGCAGGATGCTATCGCAGACCAGATCGACACCGCAAATATCCAGCCCCACCATGTGGGCCGCAGCCACGGCCCGGGCTGCCACTTCGGGGTGCACATCGTCGGTCACATCGGTGGCAGAGCCGCCAGTGGACAGGTTGGCGTTGTTGCGCAGATTCACGCGCTGGCCCTTGGCCGGGATGTCATCCGCAGTAAAACCTTGCGTGACCAGGCAGGCGCGCGCAATGTCGTCGATGCGCATCTTGGTCAGCGAGGTGGAGTGCCCGCTGCCGCGGCGCGGGTCCTGGTTCACTTGTTCGACCAATTGGGTGATGGTGTGCGTGCCATCACCCACCACTTTGGGTGGGTCGCGCCGTGCGGCAGCGACCAGCTTGTCGCCGACGACCAGCAGGCGGAAGTCGTTACCGGGCAGATAGCGCTCGACCATGATGTCGTCGCGAAACGTGATAGCCGTGTTGTAGGCGGCGACCAGTTGCTCCTGGGTTGTGATGTTGACGGTGATGCCCTTGCCCTGGTTGCCGTCCTGCGGTTTGACCACCACCGGTAAACCAATTTCCAGCGCGGCTTTCCACGCGTCCTCTGCGTCGGTCACGGCGCGGCCGGTGGGCACCGGCACGCCTGCCGCGGCGAGCAGTTTTTTGGTCAGGTCTTTGTCCTGTGCAATGGACTCGGCAATCGCGCTGGTCGCGTCGATCTCTGCAGCCTGGATGCGGCGCTGTTTGCTGCCCCAGCCAAAGCGCACCATGCTGCCTTCGGTCATGCGGCTGAACGGAATACCCCGCGCAACTGCGGCGTCGACGATGGAGCCTGTACTCGGCCCCAGGCGCACATCTTCGTCGAGTTCGCGCAGGCGCGCCAACGCAGCCCCGACATCAAAGGGCGTGTCCTGCATCGCGGACTGGCACAACTCCTGTGCCAGTTCGAGCGCAAGCAGGCCCACTTCTTCTTCGCTGTATTCAACGACCACTTGGTACACATTGGCGTCCAGCGTGGGTGTGGTGCAGCTGAATGTCACCGGGCAACCGGCCTGGGCCTGCAACTCCAACGCAGCGAGTTCCAGCACGTGGGCCATGGGAATACTGTCGTCGTGTCCGGTGGGTTGGAAGGGACTGATCTCGGGGAAGCGTGCACGCAGGCGCGTCTCAAAGCCAGGCATCTGGCTGATATTGGTTTCCTGCGCCGTGCACGCCACGACCGACTGAATGGCCGTGTGGTGACTCCAGAGGTTGGGCCCGCGCAGGGCCCGAATACGAGAGACTTCCATAATTTGTTCGGTTGGGGTCAGAGCACATCGCTGCGCAAGTGGTCTGACCCGCAAGTTGTTAGTAAGGTGTTTTCTTGGGGTTGGATTCAAACGTGCGCAAACCTGCGCCAATCAATTCGGGGGGAATATTCAGTGCCCAGGCAGCAGCCACTGCGGCCATCACCATTTCGGGCTGCGAGGCCTTGGCCGGTTTCAGGCTGGACAGGGGCAGCAGAGCCAATTCCTTGGGGCCGTCGGCCAGTACGATTTCGCCATCGCGCACAAAGACGATGCGACCACCGGCTTCGCTGTGCTCGGCCATCGGGGCGCTCTTGGGGTCCATGCCGTAAAAGATGACCTGTCCATCACAGAGCTCGGCCATTTCCACCACTTGCGGATCGGCGGCGTTA
Organism: Rhodoferax sp.; assembly: GCA_043782015.1. Classification (GTDB taxonomy): domain Bacteria; phylum Pseudomonadota; class Gammaproteobacteria; order Burkholderiales; family Burkholderiaceae_C; genus Allorhodoferax. Next base: position 3,659 of record JAYWAV010000412.1, read on the forward strand.
AGCACGGCGGTACCGGATGGCAAGATCACATCGACCTGGGTGCGCGAGACCTTGAAGGTCTCCTCGGCGTCCTGAATGTCATAGTGTTTCAGGGATTCTTGCCAGCTCACATCGGTAACCACGCCGACCGTGCATTTGTCGTAGGCCAGGCCTTCGCCCAGGATAGTGGCGCTGGTGTTTTCGAACACTGCGGCCTGGATGCTGCGGTTGATCAGCAGGCGCTGGCCCGCGTCCCAATTTGTGGCATCGACGGCGGATACCTGGCGGCCATCAAGGAACAGGCCTTCACCACAGGCGAGGCCCACATGCTTGCCACTGATGTGCACCAGCCAGGCGATCAGGCGGGCAATGCGCGTAGTGCGCAGTGTGCCGGTGACCCCAACGATAGGAATGCGTCCGTCGCGCTCGCCGTTGAACAAATGCTCAATGACGGCCTTGCCAACCGGTTGGCCCGCACCATTGGAGGGCCTGATATGGGCCAGCAGGCCAGGGCTGGCGTTGACTTCAATCACCGCGCCGCGTTGGCTACTCAAAGGCTTGGTGATATCTTCCAGCACCATGTCCACGCCCGCAATGTCCAAGCCCACTACGCGGGCGGCCAGTGCAGCGGCAGCGGCCACGCTGGGGTGCACGGTTTCGGTCACGTCAAAAGCCACATTGCCGTTGCGCTGGATCAATACCTTCTGCCCTGCGGCGGGAATCGATTGGGCGGTCAACCCGGCGCGTTGCAGCTCCAGAACGATTTCGCCAGAGCGGCTGGGCATCAGCGCGTTCAGCGGGGAGTCTTCATTGGAGCCCCGGCGCGGGTCGGTGTTGATCTGCAGATCGGCCAGTTCGTCGACGTTGGATTTGCCATCGCCGATGACCCAGAGCTCTTCGCCACCCGCGGCGGCCACCATCTTGCGGCCTACCACCAGCAAACGGTATTCGTTGCCGGGGATAAATTTTTCGACGATGACGCTGCTGCCACCGCCCTTGCGGTGGGCCAGCGCGTAGGCTTCTTCTACATCCTTTTGCGTCATCAGGTTCAGCGACACGCCGCGGCCGTGGTTGCCGTCGTAGGGCTTCAACACCACGGGCACGCCGATCTCCTGCGCGGCCGTCCACGCAGCTTCGGCGCTCTTCACCAGCTCGCCCTCAGGCACCGGTACACCGCAGGATTTCAGCAAGGCCTTGGTCAGATCCTTGTCGCTGGCGATTTCTTCGGCAATCGCGCTAGTCTGGTCAGTCTCCGCGGTCCAGATGCGGCGTTGTGCGTGGCCGTAGCCCAGTTGCACCAGGTTGCCTGTGGTCAGGCGAATATGGGGAATGCGGCGTGAAGTGGCTGCGTCAACGATGTGCGCGGTGCTAGGCCCCAGGCACAAGTCATCGACCAATTCGCGCAGTTTGGCGACCTGGGTGTCCTGGTCAAACGGTGTGTCGTTGATGGCAGCCATGACCAGGTCACGGCCAACCTGTATGGCTTCGCGCCCAACCTGCTCCTGGCGAGTGCGGAAAGCAATTTTGTAAATACCGCGCTGTGAAGTCGAGCGGGCTTTGCCAAAGCCGGTACGCATGCCAGCCAGGTTTTGCAGTTCCAGGGTGACGTGCTCCAGGATATGGGCAGCGTACGTGCCTTCCTGGATGCGCTGCAAAAAGCCGCCGCGCACGCCGGGGCTGCAATGGTGTTCCACCAAGCCAGGCAGCCACGCGCTCAAACGGTCTGCAAAGCCGGGCAGGGTATTGGAGGGGTGGTCCTCCAGTTCACCAATGTCAACCCACGCTTCGATGATCGGGCGGTAGGTCCAGATATTCGGGCCCCGCAGGTGTGTCACCCTCAGGATTTCGATGTTTTTCTTCGCTTGCATGGCTTTTTGTGAAACCGGCAGTCCACCAACCTGGTGCTGTCCGCGTTGTGTATTCTCGCTTACGCCGTAACGCATGTGGGGCCTATGCCGAAACCTGGTTTTGGAGAGGCTCGCTTCCCAGCGTAGTATCGTCAAGTCTGAGGCCCCAAGCAACTTGTGGGCCCCGCGCAGCGAAAATCTGAAAAATCACAAAAAGCCTTTGTCCCAAATGACCACTGAAGCGCTCGCGCTATCCGCTTTGCCCCAAGAATTGCCTGCCGTCTGGCGGGAGCCCTTGGGCGCGCAACTCCTACCCCAAGAGAACGTTCTGGCGGTGCTGGAGGTTGACCTCGACACCCGTTTGCACTTCGTCAAAGGCCTGGTGGTGGTCACCAACCAACGTTTGCTGTCCCAAAACGGCGGCCGTGCCGAATTGAACCAATGGCAATCGTGGAATTACCGCTCAGGCCTCAAGCTGCAGCACCATGACCACGCCGGTGTGGGGCACCTGCGTTTGCAGGATGGCGCGGGTCTATTGGCCAACTGGTGCTTCACGCTGGGCCAGAACCTGCATGCCATCCGGTTGGTGGACCAGTTCCAGGCACAGCAGGAATTCAATGTGTCTGGCAAGCCACTGGCCATGGTGCCGGGCAATGTCTGCCCCAGCTGCAAGGCGCCGCTGGAGCCGGACCAGGAAGAGTGCCCGATCTGCACCAAAGTGATACACACACCGCCTAGCACCTGGACGCTGTTCCGGCTGTGGCGCTTTGCCAAACCCTACAAAGGGCAACTGATTCTGGGCTTCGGCCTGATGATGCTGAGTACCGCCGCGCACCAGGTCCCGCCCTGGCTGACCGCGCCACTGGTCGACGAGGTGTTGATTCCGCTGCAAAGCGGCAAGCATGTCGAGACGAGCCTGATTGCAATGTACCTGTCTGGCCTTCTCGGCGCAGCCTTGCTGGCCTGGGTGCTGGGCTGGGCCAAGACCTATGTGCTGGCCCTGGTGTCCGAACGCATCGCTGCCGATTTACGCACCACCACCTACGAGCACTTGCTTCGCCTGTCGCTAGAGTACTTTGGCGGCAAGCGCACCGGCGATTTGCTGTCACGCGTGGGCAGCGAAAGCGATCGTATTGCCGTGTATTTATCGCTGCACCTGACCGACTTTGCCAGCGACGTCATCATGATCGTGATGACCGCCGTCATGCTGTTCTCGGTGAACCCGTACCTGGCCTTGATCACGCTGGTGCCGCTGCCCTTTATCGGCTGGATGATCCACTTCGTGCGCTACCGCTTGCGCACCGGCTTCGAGAAGATTGACCGCGTCTGGGGCGAGGTCACCAATGTGTTGGCCGATACCATTCCCGGTATTCGCGTCGTCAAAGCCTTCGCACAGGAGCAGCGCGAGGCCAAGCGTTTTCGCGAGGCCAATCACCACAACCTGGTGGTCAATGACCGCATCAACAAGATATGGTCGCTTTTTTCGCCCAGCGTATCGCTGCTGACCGAAATCGGCTTGCTGGTGGTCTGGGGCTTTGGCATCTGGCAGGTCTCGCACAACCAGATCACCGTCGGTATGCTGCTGATGGCGATTGCCTACATCAGCCGCTTTTACGGCCGCCTGGATTCAATGAGCCGTATCGTCTCGGTCACGCAGAAGTCAGCTTCTGCGGCCAAGCGGATTTTTGACATCCTTGACCATGTGTCCAGCGTGCCAGAGCCCGCCAACCCGGTGCATGTGGACAAAGTCGTGGGGCGCATTGAAGTGCGCGATGTGGGCTTCCGCTATGGCAACCGCGAGGTCAACAAGGGTGTCAATCTGAACATTGCGCCGGGCGAGATGATTGGCCTGGTCGGGCACAGCGGATCGGGCAAGAGCACGCTGGTGAACCTGATTTGCCGTTTTTATGATGTGTCCGAAGGCGCGATCCTGGTCGATGGCGTGGACATCCGCTCGTATGCGGTTGCGGACTACCGCAAAAACATTGGTTTGGTGCTACAGGAGCCCTTCCTGTTCTTCGGCACGATTGCCGAGAATATCGCCTACGGCAAGCCGGATGCGACCCGTGCCGAGATCATCTCTGCGGCGCGCGCGGCGCATGCGCACGAATTCATTTTGCGTCTGCCGCAGGGCTATGACTCCATGGTCGGGGAGCGCGGCCAGGGGTTGTCTGGCGGCGAGCGCCAGCGTATTTCGATTGCACGCGCATTGTTGATCGACCCGCGTATTTTGATTCTGGACGAAGCCACCTCGTCGGTGGACTCGGAGACCGAGAAGGAAATTCAGAAGGCGCTGGAGAATCTGGTGCAAGGCCGCACCACGATTGCGATTGCGCACCGCCTGTCCACGCTACACCGGGCGGATCGCTTGATCGTGCTGGACCGCGGCAAGGTCGTAGAAGAGGGCACGCACGACGCGCTGATGGCTGCCGAGGGTGCCTACTTCAACCTGTACCAGGCACAGGCCCGCAATATGGACGTTGACATGGACCAAAACACGGACAAAGAGCGATGAGCACCTCCACTCCCAATTTCATTTTTACGCTGCAACGCAATCCGTTTGGCAGCCTGATCTTGACCATGCCCGACGGTGCTCGCCATGAGGGCGTGGTACCGGTGCGCACCTTCCCGATCCAGTCGCCCGAAGTAGGCATTTCCCTCGTCAATATCGATGGCGAAGAGGTGGGTTGGGTTGAGGCGCTGACGGAGCTTTCACAGCCAGAGCAGAGCCTGATCCGCGAGGAGCTGTCGGGCCGCGAGTTCATGCCTGTGCTACACGAAATTCTGGCAGTGACCAGTTTCTCTACGCCCTGTACCTGGACCGTGCAGACCGATCGCGGACAAACGGATTTTGTGTTGCGCGGTGACGAAGATATCCGCCGGGTGGGTACCGACGGTGGTTTGCTGATTGCCGACAACCACGGCATACAGTATTTAGTGCGTGACCAGTTTGCGCTCAACGCGCACAGCAAGAAAATTCTGGATCGGTTTTTGTAACGCCCGGTTATTACTCGCTCGGGCTTTTACCCACCGTTCTTACGTACTCTTCGTCGTCCACGGCAATGCCGCGGATGACGTCGTGGCCGACCAGCAATTGGTTGAATGTGTAACCTGCTTTTTGCAGTACGCGTGCAGAGGCCTGGTTACCCGTTGTCACCGTGGCCACCAGCCGACGCACGCCCAGTTCAATCAAGTGCTGCGTCGCAGCAGTCACTGCCTCGCTGGCATAGCCCTGACCCCAATGAGAAACAAAGAGGTAGTAGCCGAGATTCGGTGCTTCCAACGCGTCATTGACTTCTGCGTCCACGCGACCCAGATACGCAC